>JBJXGB010000015.1:0-7829 GCA_046152935.1 Cytophagales bacterium | reverse complement strand
GGCTCGCCTGTTACACAAAACTTTACGGGTATTGTTCCATTCAAAAGGAAACACTTTGCATTGGGTTTCAATTTGGTTAATGATAATATTGGCGAAGTAAAAACGGGCTCTTTAAATATCAATTTTTCATTCGCTTACTATCTTAATATCAAGAATGGAAGACTTTCATTTGGTGTCGGAGCAGGTGTACAGCAATACCGATTTGATGGAAGCACATTGAAAACATCGGACAATTCAGATTTGGCATTTAGCAGCGGGAATATTTCAAGAATTGCCCCAGATTTTAATTTTGGGGTGTTTTACAAAACCAATCGTTATTATTTGGGCATTTCAAGCACGCATTTGAACAATCCTGGCAGAACTATTACCGCATACAAAGCCGATAACCCAGCCACGACAGCCCGACATTATTATTTCACGGCTGGCTATACATTTGAAGTTGATGAAAAATTTAAAGTGACGCCTTCGACCGTGAATAAATTTTCAGAGTCTCCAATGCTTTCCAACAATGTGGTTACTGATTTTTCGGTAAAAACTGAATACCAAGAAATGGTATGGTTAGGCGCAGCTTTTCGCACTTCATTTAAAAATAGCAACGCCATTGCATTTTTTACGGGCGTAAACGTGGGGAAAATAAATGCGGATATTTTTAAGGAGAATATTAAGATTGGCTATGCGTACGATATTCCAATTGGCCCGCTGCCAGCTTACAACAATGGTTCTCACGAAATATTTATTTCGTATGAATATGCTCCGAAAGTAAAACGAATGATGCCAAAATTCAAATAGTGGTTTGGTTTCTAAAAGAATCGTTTATTACTTTGTTTTGAGAGTCGAAATTTTAGTAAACCCATTTTTAATCGTAGTTTTGAGAAAAAAAATTAAACGGTGTATTGGTATAATCAAGATATAGAAGTGCTTGAGCATAAGGAAGTTAGTACTGATGATCGAAAAAAAATTGTGTTTTACGGCAGTTCTACGTTCACCAGATGGACATCTCTTGAAGACCAATTTGTCGCAGTAAATGCGGTAAATTTAGGCTTTGGTGGATCGACTTTGGCAGCTTGTGCTTGGTTTTTTGATAGAGTAGTGACAAGGCAAAAGCCCGATGCTATTTTTATTTATGCAGGAGATAATGACCTTGGTGATGGTCGCACGCCCGAAGAAGTGGTGCTTTTTTATCATCAGCTTTTAAACTCTATTCGAAAAAACCTTGGAAACGTACCCGTTTGTTTCATTTCCATCAAATTGAGCCCTTCAAGAATGCACCTGAAAGGCAGTATCGAATATGCCAATCGCTGTATTCGCGAAAATATCTTGCAAGAAGGCGAATCAAACTATTATTTGGATTTGCATACTAAAATGCTGGACCCGGAAGGCAATATTCGTTTAGAACTCTATGAAAACGATGGTTTGCACTTATCGGAAAAAGGGTATGAACTCTGGTATGAAGAAATTGTAAAAAAAATGTCCACTTTTTTGAAAACTTAAAATTAAGGAAACCTATCATTTTTATATTGCGAACGAAAAGCAATAAATATTCAAATGGAGCGTGCACATCACGAATGGGATAGCCCTATTTTGCAGAGAAAAATGGAATTGTTGGTGTTTGGCCACGCAGGAGCAAGAGTTTTGTTTTTCCCAACCCGAAAAGCTAGGTATTACGATTATGAAAATTGGGGCGTAATTGAATCCTTAAAAGACAAAATCGAGCAGGGTTTTTTGCAAATTATTTGCGTAGATAGCCTCGACCGAGAAAGCTTCTATGCCACACAATTGGCTCCTTGTGACAGAATTTTGCGACATTTGCAATACGAAAAGTACATCATAGACGAAGTATTGCCATTTTCTCGAAAGCTAAATAAAAATATGTATATGGCGGTGGCAGGTTGCAGTTTAGGAGCTTACCATGCTGTAAATATTGCTTTTAGACACCCTGAGCATTTTGGTAAAGTGGTGGGAATGAGTGGCAGATACGATCTTACGCAGCCAATGAGTGTATTTAAGGACCTTTTTGAAGGCTTTGTAGATGAAAATATCTACTTAAATACGCCAAATCGTTATATTCCCAATTTACAAGATCAAAAATATTTACAAGAATTAAGAAGGCTTGAAATTGTAGTAGCCATTGGCAAGCACGATGCTTTTATTGAAGACAATAAATTTTTGAGCCATTCTCTTTGGGAAAAAGGCATAGCTAATCAAATACATTTTTGGGAAGGCGAAGCCCACGATCCAATGCAGTGGCGTGAAATGGTACAGTTTTATTTTTGATATTTATGGTTTTATTAGCTAAATGTAAATTCAATTTTAAATAATTGTTAAGTCGATTCTTTCTACCAGTTTATTGATAATTTAGCATTGAAATCTAAAAAAAGATAAAAAAATAAAATGAGTAAAGTAATAATAATAGGTGCTGGAGGTGTAGGCTCGGTAGTGGCTCACAAATGTGCACAATTGCCTGAGGTATTTTCAGAAATATTGTTGGCAAGCCGTACCAAATCGAAATGCGATAAAATTGCAGCCGATATCAACAAACCATACGTAACTACTGCTCAAGTAGATGCCGACAATGTGCCAGAGTTGGTAGCTTTGATAAAGCAATTTAAGCCTGTATTGGTAATAAATGTGGCATTGCCCTATCAAGATTTGACAATCATGGATGCTTGTCTTGAAACTGGTGTAAACTACTTAGATACAGCCAATTACGAGCCCAAAGATGTTGCTAAATTTGAGTATTCTTGGCAGTGGGCTTACCAAGATCGTTTTAAAAAAGCAGGTTTGATGGCTTTGTTAGGTTGTGGTTTCGACCCAGGTGTTACCAATGTATTTACAAAATATGCTTTGCAACATCATTTTGATGAAATTCACTATCTTGATATAGTGGATTGCAATGCTGGAAGCCACGGCAAGGCCTTTGCTACCAATTTCAACCCTGAAATTAACATTAGGGAAATTACCCAAAAAGGAAAATATTTTGAAAATGGCAAGTGGATAGAAATTGAGCCAATGTCCATTCATCAGGCTGTCGATTACCCAGAAGTAGGTGCAAAAGAATCGTATTTGCTTTTTCATGAAGAATTGGAATCTTTGGTAAAAAATTTCCCAACCATCAAGCGAGCTCGTTTTTGGATGACATTTGGCCAACAATATCTTACGCATTTGGAAGTGTTGCAAAATGTGGGCATGACACGGATCGATGCCGTGAAATACAAAGGTATGGATGTGATTCCGCTTGAGTTTTTGAAAGCTGTGTTGCCAGATCCAGGTTCGTTAGGCGAAAACTACACGGGAAAAACGTCAATTGGTTGCCAAATAAAGGGCATAAAAGATGGCAAACCCAAAACTTATTTTATATACAACAACTGCGATCATGCAGAATGCTATAAAGAGATAAAAGCACAAGCAGTTTCGTACACTACCGGTGTTCCAGCAATGATTGGTGCAAAAATGATGTTGGAAGGAAAGTGGCAAGGTGCTGGCGTTTTCAACACCGAGGAGTTTAATCCAGATCCATTTATGGAGGCTTTGAATAAATACGGGCTGCCTTGGCATGAGGTACAGGATGCCAAATTGGCTTTTGAATACTAGATTTTTTGCAGAACGTGCCCAAGGGTACGTTCTTTTTTCTATAATTGAAGTGCTTTTATTTTGTCGAAAAGCACTTCATTTATCTTGGCGTGCGACTCAAATGTCCATCCACCTACATGAGGAGTTAGTATTATTTTGTCGCTCGCCATCAACCTAGCATAAATATTTGGCTCTTTTTCTTTAAAAGTTTTCAGATTTTCATTTGTCAGCACATCCAATCCAGCTCCTTTTATTTTTCCGGAATCGATATTATCTAACAGATCTTTTAATACAACTATTTTGCCCCGCGATAAATTAAATAGCCAAATATTCTTCTTAAACTTACTAATATATTGATTGTTAACCAGTTCATCTGTTTCATTGGTAAGTGATGTGTGAAAACTGACAATATCTGCATGCTCAAAAATATCTTCCATTTCGGCCGCCTTTGAATTTTCATCTTCATAATTTTGGCGATGCAAAATATCGTATGCCAAAACTTGGCAGTTAAATCCCTTTAAAAGTTTGGCGAAAGCTTTGCCATTATTTCCATAGCCAATGATGCCGACCGTTTTGCCATTAAGTTCATGCCCTCTGTTTTCTTCTCTAAGCCACAAACCATTTTTTACTTGCGTATTTCCAATATGAATATTATTGAAAAGTGTCAAAATCATACCCAGAACGTGTTCTGCAACCGCATCTCTATTTCCTTCAGGAGCATTTAGTAATTTAATGCCACGACTCAAGACTTCCTCTTCCACAATTTGATCGATTCCAGCCCCTGCACGGGCTATGAATTTTAGTTTGGTGGCTTTTGATAATATTTCAACGCCAATAAACATTTTGCTTCTCAAAAGCAGTCCTGTATAATTTTCAATGCGATTGTATACTTCCTTTTCGGTGATAGTAGGCTCGTAATCAACATCATAGCCAATGCTTTTCAACATAGGAACAATATTGGGATGCAGATCGTCAATGATAAGTATTTTGTTCATTAATGTAAGAAATCTTAAAATCCAAAATCAACTACTTGCTTTATGTTTTCATCTAAACTGCGGGCAACAGGGCAGGTGAGGGCAGTGTTTTTGATGATAATTTGCTGTTCATCTGTCAATTTAATTCCAGCAAAATTAAATCTTATGTGGATTTCACTGATTTTGCGAGGTGGTTCGCTCGACATCACTTTTGTAATTTCCATTTTCATTCCCGCCAATTCCCACTGGTGGCGATTGGCGACAATACCAATGGTGGTGAGCATACAAGTGCCCAAAGCGGTAGCCACCAAATCGGTGGGTGAAAATGCCTCCCCTTTGCCCATATTATCTGTTGGAGCATCGGTGATAATCTCGGTGCCAGATTGTAAATGCTTTGCCGTTGTGCGAAGTTCTCCTAGATATTCTGCTTTTGCGGTTGCCATTGTTTATTACTATAAAATTTGTAAATAATTGATTTTATTTATTCCATTTTTCAGGTGCTAATCGCCATCTATTCAATGAGTTAAGCTCTTCATCTGAAAATAAATTTTGCGATTTAACTACTTCAATTAAACTTGAGTAATTTGACAGTGTCACTAATTTTACAGCCGCCTTTTTGAAATTTTCATTGGCAGTTTCAAAGCCATAAGTGAAAATGGCCACCATTCCTAAAACATTAAAACCAGCGTCTTTCAACGCCTCTGTGGCTTTAAGCGAGCTGCCACCTGTAGAAATTAAGTCTTCAATCACTACCACTTTCTGGTCTTTGGTAATTTTTCCTTCAATCAAATTTTCCATGCCATGGTCTTTTGGTTTTGGACGCACATATAAAAAAGGTAAATTTAAGGCCTCAGCAACCAAAGCTCCTTGTGGAATGCCAGCTGTAGCTACCCCAGCAATGGATTCAGCTTCAGGAAAATGTTCCTTGATTGCATCAACTAAGCAATTCTTGATGTAAGTTCTTAATTCGGGAAATGATAATGTGAAACGATTGTCGCAATAAATGGGAGAATTCCACCCTGAACTCCACTTAAACGGAGCAGAAGGCCTGAGTTTGATCGCTTCGATTTCAAGCAATGAACTAGCTATGTTGGTAGATACTTCTTTATTCATCTCAAAATATTGGTTTTTTTGTTGTAAAAATGTACCTTTTTTGGCAATTAAAGCTGTTTATTTACAATTTCTTAACATAAATTTGATCCCTGTTGTGATTTGTCAATTTAATTGACAATATTGAACGTACATTTTTGAACTAACGACAACCAAACGGCAATTTTTACTTGTGAAACTATTCATAAATAACAAAAGGATAAGGCTCATAACCAAATCTGAGAGCATAAAAGATACCAGTTTTGACGTGTGTATTTCAGCAATTGAGCAAATAGATCTCAATAAAATACATGGTAAAGTGCTCATTATCAATGCTTCGAATGAATTGATAGGTGAGTATTTGAAATTGCTAGAGTTAAAGAAAATGAATAATGTGGAGTCTTTTAATTTTCTAGTTGAAAATAAGAAGGTTACAGAGAAATATATTAAGCAGCAATACAAAATTGTAAGGGCTGCTGGCGGTATTGTGCTAAAAAGCGACAAACTCTTGATGATTCACCGATTGGGTGTTTGGGATTTTCCTAAAGGGAAGATTGAGAGCAAAGAACCATCTGCTGATTGTGCAGTGAGGGAAATTGAGGAAGAATGTGGTGTCGAAGCAGAAATTACGGATAAAATTTGCGCTACTTGGCATACGTATACTGATAAAGACAAGAAAATACTGAAGAAAACCAGTTGGTATTTGCTAAAGTGCATTGATGACCAGAATGCTAAACCACAAATTGATGAGCAGATAGATGAGGTAGCATGGAAAACCTACAAAGAAGCTAAAAATTTGCTTTCGAGCAGCTATGAATCAGTGAATTACGTATTAAGATCGTTCAAAAAAATGGGTGAAATGGCGTAAATATTGTATATAGCGACACATTTGTAAATAAAGCCCAAATATTTCCATACATAATTGGGCTTTTTTGTGCCCAATCAGTTAGATGTTTTTTTTGCAATGGTTTGATAATCATAAAAATACTGTTGATATTGGTATGATTTTTAAAAAACCAAATGAATTTTATAGACATCCATTGCCACCCATCGATGAAAATTCACCTTTTCAATCGATATATCCACAAAGAGTTTCATCCTAAGGGGAAAAACTTATCGACCAATATGTTTGTAAACCTGCCCAGTATGCGCCAAGGTGGCGTAAATGCAGCAGTTTCCGTCCATTACTTGCCAGAATCTGACCTTACATCTGGTATTTTCAAGACTTTTGTAAAGGGTTTTTTAGAATTTATCGAACATTTATTGATCGTATTGGTAAGTTTTAAGTTTGAAGATCGCTCTTCGCCCAGAGCACCATTTTACCAAATGGCTAAAATAATTTTAAAATTTGAAGAAAACATAAAGATTGCCAACCAAAAAGAAGGAAATAATAATACAGTAATTGCGAAAAACTATGCTGAATTTGAAAATGCCATCTCAGAAGGAAAAATTGTATTTATTCATAGTATTGAAGGTGGAAATTGCCTCGGACATGGCATTACTGATGCAAATATCATCTTGGAAGAAATACAAACTTTCTTTGAAATAGGTGTTTGCCAATTTACTATTGCTCATTTTTTTCAAAATGTACTGGTGACTTCGCAAGGAGGAATGCCACCACATATCAAAAAACTACTCAAATATGATGCAGGAAATACATACCCAAATGGCTATAACGAAACCAACGATATAGCAAAAATTGCTATTGTTAAAATGCTTGATTTAGGAATAATTATCGATTTGGTGCATTGCACAAATGAAACTAGAAATTTGATTTTTGATTTGAATAATGAACGAGGATCAAAGAAACGTCCAATCATTTTTTCTCATACAGGGATTAGAGAAATTGTATTGCGGCACAACCCCAATTTTCCATTGTCAGATCAATTGTATTTGCCAAATGCTGAAGATATACTAAAAGTGAAAGATTGTGGTGGCGTTTTAGGCATTATTTTTATGGATTATTGGCTAAAGGGACGTGAAGAAACCACTCCTGCACTAGAAATTATTATAGAAACCATTCACTTTATTCATCAGATTTGTGGAAATAGCTATGAAAATATCGCCATAGGTTCTGATTTAGATGGTTTTACGCAAGTACCAGCCGATTTGCTTGGAGCCAATTTTATGGATGAGTTGGTAGCCAAAATGCGAACTGCAAATATTCCCGAAAGTGGAATTGAGGCTATTTGCTTC
>JBJXGB010000002.1:0-11006 GCA_046152935.1 Cytophagales bacterium | reverse complement strand
GCCATCAATACCAAGGCTGTGCCGAAGGCAATGTCTCTTGATTTGTTCAAATCTATTCCACTTGTGGCCATTACATACAAATGATATGGCAATGCCATCACTGGTGAGTTTAGTGAAAGTATTATTTCTGGCAAATAATAAGCTGCAACCGTAAAAATAATAGGGGCAGTTTCGCCTGCTACCCTGCCAATACTCAATATCAAACCAGTAATTATATTTGGAAATGCCATCGGAAGTACTACTCTAAATACAGTTTCAAATTTTGAAGCACCTAAAGCGTAACTTGCTAGTCGATACGAATCTTCTACCAATTTTAAAGATTCTTCTGTAGTTCGAATGATTACAGGTACTATCAAAATAGCAAGTGTCAAACATCCAGAAAGAATGCTTACGCCAAAATTGAAGAAGTTGACAAACAATGCAAGGCCAAACAAACCAAATACTACCGATGGAATACCTGCTAAGTTATTAGTCATCATTCCTACAAATTTTTTAAAAACACTTTCTTTGGCGTATTCATTCATAAATATGCCTGAAAAAATACCTACTGGAAATGCTACGATGCAGCTGCCAAGTATCAATACCAAAGTACCAAGTATGGCGGGTAGTATACCACCTTTCATCATTCCATCTGTGGGGGCGGAAGAAATAAATTCCCAGCTGATCTTTCCAATACCTCTAAATATGATAAAACCCAAGATGGAAACTACTATCAAAACAATAAGAAACGTAATTATTCCAAAAAAATTAAATACGAGCTTTTCAACACTATTTTTTGTCATATTATCAACTTGCTACAATGTTACTTTGAATATTAATAATGTACTTAAGTGTTTTTGGGGTTTGATTAATTAATTGGTATTTTGAAATGTATTCTTTGCAATTTATTTTTTTGGAGAGAAAAACTCAGCTATTAAATTCATTAAGAAAGTAAATAGAAACAATATCGAACCTAGTATAAACAATGCTTCATAGTGAATACCTCCCGTAGGAGCTTCTCCCAATTCTGCAGCAATGGTGGCAGTAATTGTTCTTACTGGTTCTAAAAATGTTGTTGGCATAATGGCCGCATTGCCCGTTACCATCAATACTGCCATTGTTTCCCCAAATGCTCTTCCCACACCTAAGATAGATGCCGATATTATGCCCGATGATGCGAAAGGCAAAGTAACGCCAAAGATTGTTTGCAATCTATTGGCTCCTAATGCCAAGCTGGCGTTTTTTAATTCTTGCGGTGTAGAGCTGATCGAATCTTCTGAAAGCGAAATAATGGTGGGTAGAGCTATCAATGCCAACAATATGCTTCCCGACAAAGCGGTTTCACCTACTGGTATGTTGAATGTTTGTTGCACCAAAGGCACTAAAACTACCAAACCAAAGAAACCATAGACTACAGAAGGAATACCTGCAAGAAGTTCTATTACTGTTTTTATGCTGTTTTTAAGGTTTTCACCTGCTATTTCGGCAAGATAAAGAGCTACAATCAAACCCAATGGCAATGCAATGATGATGGCACCAAAACTAACAAGTAAACTTCCCAATATAATAGGCAATATGCCCAATTGAGCTGCGGGATTGGCAGTTGGATACCAATCTTTACCTTTCAACATCGATGCCAATGTTATTTGATCTACATCTACCTTCACCAATGATGAATCTAAATACTTTGAGGGGAAAAAAGCCAAAACACCGGTGTTTGTTTCAATATATTCGGAAATCTTTATGTTCAAATTTTCAAACTCAGAACCTAATTCCTCTTCAGTAAATTTAGATTCAATGTCGGAAAGCGTAAAAATATATACCGAATCTTGGTTGCCACCTACTTGTTTCCAATTGTGAATGTCGCCTTCGATAATACCTTTTATCTGCAAAGGGCTTAGTTTAGTGATAGGATTGTACCTATTTACCGCCAAGCTGTATCCTTCCTCCAAAGCGGTTTTCTTGAAGATGCCAGAACCCTCTTTGAATAGAAAAAATACAATAAATAGTACAGCAAGGGTTGTGAAAGTACCACTTATGTAAATAAGGCTTTCAACAAATTTCTCTTTTATTTTCTTAAACTCCACAGATCGATAGGTAAAACAAGTAGGAAATTTTTAAGATTAATTATCAGTAGCAATAAATACTATTCGGTGGTGTAAATTGATATTGACAGATTACGAGCGGTAATTTTTTGTCTATTTTAATGGAATGTAGCCTTTGTGAGTCACCAACTTCTGACCGTAAACTGTAAAAAGAAAGTCTACGAAAGGCTTCACCGTAGTCTCTTTTGCCATTGGATACAAAATGTACAATGGCCTCGTGATTGGATAGGTTTTGTTGAAAGCATTGTTAAATGTGGGAGCAATGTACTTTTGTCCTCCATCGTAAGAAACTGAAACCGCCTTGACAATAGGCTCTACATAAGCAATACCTACATAGCCTATGGCTCCTTTTGTCTGCCCTGTGGCATACACAATAGCAGCAGTAGCCGAAGAAGAGATGGCTGTTTTCGCAAATTCTTTTTTATTCATCACATGGTCTTTCATAAATTCGTACGTACCCGAGCTCGATTCACGTGTATAAACCACTATTTTCATGTCATCGCCCCCTACATCTTTCCAGTTAGTAATTTTTCCAGTGAAAATGTCTTCCATCTGCTCTCTTGTCAATTGTTTAATCGGATTTTGTGGGTTTACAATGACAGAAAGCGCATCATTGGCTACTGGTAACACTACCAATTTTATCCCTTTTTCTTCAAATTTCAATTTTTCTGCCATCTTTAAATCTCTAGACGACATTGCAATATCGACCGAACCGTCTAATAATGAAGTAATACCTACGCCAGAGCCTCCACCTGTTACGTTCAATTGGGCAGGGTTGCGTTTCATGTACGCCTCTACTTCCAATTGCAGCAAAGGCAACATGGTATCGCTTCCTTTTATTTTGATCGGTTGCGCAAAACCGGCAATTGCAGTAGCAAATAGTAAAATGGCACTTACAAACTGATTTTTCATATTTGAAATAGTTTTCTTTGGTTTAACTTTGGATACAAAAAATATTTTTGACAATTATACGCTCTCTGGATTTATCACCATAATAAAATGCAATAATTCATGTATTTCTAGTACTGATCTTGATTTTCGAATTTTTGTACTGAACTATTTTGCCAATCAATCTGTCTTTTCAATGTCTCTTTTTACTGAGACTGTTACAAAGAAACTTTATTGGCAAATGTATATGCTAAAAAATCAATTTTTTACAACTAAAGCATCAATTAACTATTTATTAATATTTCATTAACTTTTGCTTAATATTATCTTTTAGAAAACAACATTTTACATTTAAAAACTTCATAATAAATGTTAAGGAGAGATTTTTTAGTTGGAATAATGGCTACTCCAATTTTTGCTGCGTTTTCTAATTCGAATATCTTATCAATTAACAACCAATCAACAAATGATTTTTTTCCTGAAGATGAAATATTGGGCTTAGTAGAGCCGATTTTGTGTGGTGAACAGTTTTGTTTGCGAAACGAAGCAATGGAAGCATATTTGGAAATGGCGTATGAGGCACAAAAGTCGGGTATTAAACTGTGGTGCCCCTCTGCATATCGCGATTTTACTTACCAAAAAAATATATGGAACGCCAAGTACAAAGCAATGGCAAAGCTTGGCATGAAACAACACCACATTGTGAATGAAATACTCCAGTATTCATCGCTACCTGGCACCTCTAGGCACCATTGGGGTACGGATATTGATATAGTCGATGCATTAGGCTACCAAATTGAAAACCCACTTAATTTCCTCAATTTCAATACTTTGGGCGAATTTCAATACCTTAAATATTGGCTCGACAACCATGCAAAATCTTTTGGATTTGTAGAAGTATATACCAATGACAGCACTAGAACTGGCTTTAAATATGAGCCTTGGCATTTTTCTTATGCACCGATTTCCAAGCCTATTTTGAAACAACTTTTGGCAATAGATTTTACTCAAATAGAAGCTTTGAAACAATGTAAGGGCTACGGTTTATTTGATTCGACTTTCTACTCAAAAATCAAAACGGAATATTTGTTAGGGATAAATAAAGAATTGATTGGCTAAATGCCATGTAATTTCTTGTAAACTTGTTCAAATGAACAAAAACGGGTATTGTTTGAGTGGCAATAAGCCAATATTTGCTCAAAAGTATCGACCCAAATTTCCCTACCCAAGCCTGCAAAGGCATCGTTGTGCCAATTGATAACCAAATTTCCACCCGATTTTTGCAGATGTTTCAAAATGGGCTCAATCATTTGCCAAGCTGCTTCTTTCGATTGACAATGCAAATAGTGTGAGTAAAAAAGGGTAGCATCCATAATGATGAGCGGCATTTCTATCACTTCACTGGCCGTATTTTGCTCATAATCAAATAGATAGAAGGGAAAAGAAGTGCTGTTTCTAAAGCCAGGCAGATCGTTGAATCCAAGTGTTGAATCTATTTTTATGGAAGATTTTTTGAGTATAGTTAAGGTCGTTTTCTGGCTAAACATTAAAAAATGGAATCTATTAATGTCTACTGGAAAAACGGCATCAATTGCTTTTTTATCTTGCTGCATTTTATCAATATTTTCACTTGAATTGAAGCCTCCGTGTAACCCAATTTCGTTTTTTTGTGCCAATAATCTTATGAAAAATTTGTAAGCAGGTTTCTCAATTTCGTAATCTGCACTATCAAAGCCTTCATATTTTTCAGTGTCTGGCAAAAAGAAATATGTAGAGTCAAAATTATATTTGAGCTGCAGAGCTTCTATTTTCTGAAAACTTTTTTTATAATAATTATTGTCTAAATAGCTAATAATCAATTGAATAGCCTTCAGTATTTGAGTATTTTTGATAGCATATTTTAATTCTTTTTGCCATAGATTTTTCCAAATATCTACATCGTGCGAAATGATCGCATTGAAAGAGTTTTGAGCATTAATTTTATTTACAAATTGAGTCTTGAATGCCAGTTCTAGAGCTTCTTTCAACATCAAGAAGTAGTAATTCACTACTGGTAAACTGCTGATATTGAGCCGCTTCTGAATGCTATCTTGATAAGTAAATCTTTCGAGTGTATCTTTAGTCTTCATTACTGTTTCTTGCCAGCCAGCTAAAAAGAAAAAGATGGCAGAGACAATATCAAATTCAAATTTAACTTTTCCTTTTGTTGCTAAAAAAGGCAAGTTATTGGATTCAGCAGCAAATAAAAGTGGAATTTTTTCGTCTTTGTAGTCAATCCATTTTACTAAAATGGCATCGAAATTGATCCGATCTTTAAAATAATTTCCACTAAAATCGGGTACCAAAACTCCATTTTCAACGGCACAATTGTAATTTATTTGCCAATCTGGATTGGAATCGCAATGATACACCAGCAAAAAATTTTTAATTACATAATCCAAACGTTCTGCTGCTGAAGCCAAATTGGTACTAATTTACACCTTTTAAAACATAATTCTTAAATGCTGCAAGTGAGCTAAGTGCCTCATTACCATCGATTTCTATTTCCAAAATCTTAGATTTATTGTCTTTTCTATAAAATGTAGCTAATGAATGTTTGAGCACTTCTACACTGCTCACTTTTATGTATTCAAGATTGTATTCTTTGGCGATAAACTGCATCCCTTGCTTTTGTGTGCCTACAAAATACGCCTCTAGTTCGGGCTGGTCTTTTGCACCATCTATCGTTCTAAATATTTGCCCTCCACCATTATTGATTATTACAAACCGAAGATTGGTTGGCAAATATTGGTGCCAAAAAGCATTTCTATCATATAAAAATGCCACATCGCCACTCAATAATGTCACAAATTTATCGGTAAGCATAGCAGAACCAACAGCAGTGCTCACGCAGCCATCGATGCCGCTTGTACCACGGTTGCAATACACATCTATATCCTTGATTGAAAGCAAGTTAGCATACCTTACTGGCAAACTATTTGAAAGATGCAGAATAGAATTCCGTGGAATTTGATCGAAAACCAGTTGGGCAATAGAGATTTCAGAATAGCTATTTTTCAATCGAAATTTAGAAATGTTGTCTGCTATTTTTTCATTGATAATGAGCCAATTAGCTACATAACTTTTATGGTTCGTGAGCTTGGTCTTATTCATCAATTCATTGAAAAAATAAATTGGAGACACCTTTACAAAATGAGTAACCGACTGAAATGTATCGACCCAATTATCATTTTCGCTGATGTGTAAATGTACTTTTGGTTTGTAGTGTCTGAGGTATTGCTTGAGGTTTTTAGAGACAAATTCATTACCAAATGAAATAAGTATATCTGGTTGAAAATCAATCTTTTGTGTATCTGATAGTGAAGTTAAAATTAAATCAAAATTAGTGATCGCATTTTTGATTCCCATCAAATTGCTATTCACATCCGCCAAAAGTGGCATAAAATTGTAATCTTGAAATGAGTCGAGAACCGTATTTAGCTTAAAATCAGGTAGTTGATGCCCTGCGATGATGACTCTTTTACTATTCTCTAGTAATAATGCAATGATTTCATCCCATTGTTCACGTGCCAGCGTCCGTTGGCTTGCAAAAGCTTTGATTGTCTTTGCCTTTTGTTCGGTGGCATCTTCGCTGTTTTTCGATGGATAAAAAGGCTCTCGTGATGGTATATTGATGTGCACAGGTCCATAAGGACTTTCTGTAGTTTTGAAAATCGCCTCGCTCAATACTTTTTCAACCATCCAGACGCTGTCTTTATGTGTCCGATCGACAGGAATAAGGTACGATGCTTTGCAATTTGCATGGTAAATATTGTTTTGGTTTATCGTCTGGCCGTCACCCTGTCCGATCCATTCGGGTGGCCGATCGCCTGTAAGTACCAAAAGCGGAATTTGTTGCCAATAGGCTTCCGCCACGGCAGGTGCAAAGTTAAGTGCGGCTGTGCCTGAAGTACAGATCAAAACCACGGTTTTTTTTGTTTGCTGTGCCATTCCCAAGCCAATGTAGCCTGCAGAACGCTCGTCAAAAATGAGCTTGCAATTTATTTTTCTATTTCTGGCAAATGAAATAGCCAAAGGTGCAGAGCGCGAGCCAGGACAAATAATGGCATTTTCAACACCCAATTCGGCACATATTTCGGCTATTTGATAGATATAATCTTGCGAATTCAAGTCAGTTTGTATTTTCTGTGAATTTATCCAAATAATTTGGAGTTGATACACATTTCTTGCTTTAAAACTTACTGAGCAATGTTAAAAATTTGTTTTCAGTTTCTAAATATTCATTTTCAGGTACTGAATCGAGCGTAATGCCAGCCCCAGCAAACAGGGTAGCGGCTTGCCCATCTACTTTCATGCAACGAAGATTTACAAATAGTGAGGTGAGGGTGTTTTTGAAATCAAAATTAATATTCACTGGGCCAAGAAAGCCAGCATAGTATTCCCTTGGTGTTTTTTCTAATTGGTGTATAACTTGAAGTGCTTCGTTTTTTGGCATTCCACATACCGCTGATGTCGGATGCAAAAGGTGTAGCATTGTCGATGCCAAATTTTCGTAATTTACTTCATCGGTGTTTACTGAAAATTGGGTTTTAAGGTGCAACAAATTGCCAGCTTGCACTGTTTTAGGGCCAATTTCCTCATATTCTCGCAGCCTTATTTTTTTAAAACAATCTATAATATATCTGCTCACCAAGGCTTGCTCTTCTATTTCTTTTTCAGTCCAGTTGGTGTTTGATGTCAAATTTTCTGTATTTACTGGTTTGGTGCCAGCAAGTGCTACCGTTCTAAAAATATTTTTTTCATCTAAAGAAACCAAAAGTTCGGGCGAAGCCCCAATCCAAGTACCTGATAGTGAACAGCTTGTGATTGAAACAAAAGAATTTGTGTATTCCCTACATAATTTTATGAAGAAATCGATCGCATTGAAACGAGAAGGCAATGGAACTTCTTTTTTTCTTGATAAAACCACCTTTTTTACGCTGCCTTTCTCAATAGTTTTTAGCGCTTCACTCACTGAATCTTGAAACGATTCATCTTGCTTGGCTTCAACAGATTTTGGTTTGGATGATTCAACCTCTGCTGCGTAAGTTTGCAATGTTTCTAAGAAATCTTCGTCAAAATCGGTATTTGCTACTATTTCACCATTTTCTTTGATGGTGAAATGAGCTGTAAATGAGGGTTTTATAACAAAAATTGGGTATAATTCGTGCTTTTCAAATGGGGCTACCAAAAAGCCCTGCACTTGCTGAAGGTCAATGTTTTCTGTCTCTATTCTTGTTGGAAATTCGTCCGCAACCAAAAAAATGGTATTTTCGGCAGGCATTTTATAGATGCCAATGCTGTAATGTGCATCTAGCAGTGTTTGAAACACATTCTTAATTGAAACTGACGTAACTGTCTTTGTCGCAACGCTCAACATGGGCTATTTTTTGTCGATAATCGCAACGGTAAGGCGGCTAATGCAGACCAATTGGTCTGCTTCATTGGTTATTCGTATATCCCAAATATGTGTTTTTTTGCCAAAATGTAACAATGTAGCTTTTCCGAAAACAAAGCCTGAACTCACACTTTTTACATGATTGGCATTGATTTCCAAGCCTACAGACATAAACAAGTCATTATCAATACACAAATTGGAGCCAACACTGCCCAAAGTTTCTGCCAGCACCACCGATGCTCCACCATGTAACAAACCATAAGGCTGTCTTGTTCGGAAATCGACAGGCATTTTTGCACAAATATGATCTTTGCCTATTTCTGTGTATTCAATACCCAAATAGCCAACCATATTATTGCTTGCACCTTTATTTAAAAAGTCAATTGAAATATCGGATCTAAGCACAATATTATTATTGTTATTATTTTAAGATGAAATATAAAATGATGGCAGCCAAAAGTACAGCCGCACCGATGTAAACAGATGATCTGCTCACTTTGAAAGATAAATCCCCACCTTTTTTGGCTAGAATTTCGTTGATGTTTTTTACTAGATTTTTGAAGGCATTGGCTTCTTTGTTCAAATAAGCATATACACCAGCGTTTAAATATTGAATGCAAACCGAAATATCTGTCTGACCAGAAAGCACAATCACTTGACCATCTTTAGCCTTGGAAACAATTTTATCAATGTACTTCAACGATTGCTCATCTTCAAGAATATGATCTAAGACTATGATATCGAAAGTTTTGCCTTCCTCCAAAATTCTTAGCAATTCTTTGCAAGATTTAGCACTCTCTGTATTGAATTCGACTCCTAAATTGTTTTTTAGGTATTGAATCATAGCAGATTCGTCAATAGGATTATCTTCAGCTAACAAAATTTTAAGCATATAAAAAAAATTGATTAGGCTATTTAAATAATATCAATCACAAATATATACAAGTATGATTAACAGCGTAATAAAATTGGAATTAAATTTTCTGGTTTACTTTTGCGTATTCGATTATTAACGTATTAGGGGTAATAAAAGTTTAACATGAAGGTATCAATTATAGTAGCCATTTCTAACAACAATGCCATTGGTAAGAACAACCAATTGCTTTGGCATTTGCCAAACGATTTGAAAATGTTTAAATCTATTACCACTGGCCATTGTATAATAATGGGCAGAAAAACCTACGAATCGATCGGGAAGCCATTGCCCAATAGAACAAACATTTTGATAAGTAACCAGAAAGATTTTAAGATTGAAGGATGCGAACTGGTAAATTCTATTGAAGAAGCCTTGGAAAAAGCCTCACAAAAAGGTGAAAGTGAGGTGTTTGTTATTGGTGGCGGTCAAATTTACGGTGCTGCTATGGCTTTGGCAGATCGTATTTATTTAACAAAAGTAAATGTAAATATAGAGGGTGATGTATATTTTCCGGATCTAACTATATCAAATTGGCATGTTGTCTCTTCAGAATTGCATATCGCTGATGAAAAACACGCTTACGAGTATACATTTGAAATACTAGAAAGAGTAAAATGAAAAAAAAGCCATACAAAGGTTGTTTGTATGGCTTTTTAATAAAATAGGCTGTATTTTTAAAATTTGAAACCTAGGTAAATGCGTGGAACGGTCGTTGGAACTGATCCAGAAAAGACTACCACACTTTTCGTGTTGGTTTCAAAAGTCGTGAAACCACCCGCATTATTGATACTTGCAAATCCGAAATCAAAGCCAGCTGCAAAGACTTTGTATCTGAATTTAATACCAGGAGCAAAAACCAACCCAGCATTAACATTTGCATAAATGTCATCTTCTACATTATTGCCAGATCTAGTACCACCTACGATTATTACCGTTGGTGCAACTTCAAAACTAAAATCTAATGCCATCTCATCTGAAATAGCGTACGTAAATTGAGGAGCCAATTTTACAAAGCGCAAGTCAATCAATGAGCCTGAAAAATCGGTACTTGCTGTACTGTTTCCGAATGCCGTACTGACATCAATCGACTTCAGAGCAAATGAAGCAATCCCGATTTGAAACCAACTTGCACGCAAGCCTATGCCCATTTTCCCCTCTTTCCAAAAGTACCATTGATTGCCGATTTCAACATTTGGCATTACACCATAGTTCGGTGCGAATTTTAATTTGACAGGGGTAGTAGCTACGAATGATGCACTGCCGACTTCGGTTGTACTAGTAACTTCAGATTCGATATCAAACCTTTGTGATGGAAATGATAGACCTACATTGAAATAAAAACCATTGCTGATGATGTCTTTGCCTTTTGATCTTTCTTGGGCATTGGCTAGTACGATTGTTGCAATCAATAATGAAAAGGTAACGATTTTTTTTAACATGATGTTGTTTTTTAAGGTTAGAAACTTTGGCAATATAAGGTGGTAATCTGAACTTTTCCAAATTTTTCATAGAATTAATAATTTGGAAACATTACTAAATAGTTTCTCTTACATTCAAAGTGGCACGAAATCAAAGCGGTTGGCAAGGATTTTTTATGTTCAGCCAATTTTCAAAAAGTATCTATTTTGTCAAATCGTTCATTTGCTGTTTTAAATGCGTGTTTTCACTTTCTATTTTTTTT
>JBJXGB010000263.1:0-12314 GCA_046152935.1 Cytophagales bacterium | reverse complement strand
TATCGGGAAAAATCATTTCCTAATCCCCCGGGTACAAAATTATTAATAAAAATCCCGATCCAATTAATTTTGAAAATTTCAACCAACCTGACTTTTACATCATAGCACCTCAGAATAAAAACTGTTTTTATAGATGAAGCTAATAATATGAGAACCCAGCAAATAATGTAAAAAACAAGAAATGTCGGATTTGCATTGGTAAGGCTCGCAAAAAACAACTCAAAACTAATGGATTTAAGTAGAAAATAGACAAGTACGACAAGTACTGCACATTTCAAAAAAGTATAAATAAACGATTTATTTGATGTTATAAATTTCAAGCTTAGAAGAGTTCAACGCACAATAATTGGTTCCCTATTTGAGAATCTTATAGATTAAGTTTATTAAAAGTATATGAATTCTGTGTAGCCATTTAAAAACAATTTTTGGTTGGTATTTATCAGCCACTACTAATTCTTCTTCGAACTGCTTTTTATACTGACTTCCACCCTTAGAATCGGAATGAATTCGGAATGCAGCTAATTTATTTTTAACGATGATAGGTTTCTGAATTTTAATAGCGCGCATCCAATAATCGTAGTCCATTACATACCTGTACTCCTCATTAAACAATCCAACTTTTGCAATTAAATCCCGAGTCAAAAATGTACTCGGCTGATTTACCGGATTTAATACACTAAGTAGATTAAAAGATAAAAACCTTCTAAAAAATGATTTGTATGTTCCTATTATTGACTGAATCCTGTTGCCATTTTTATCTACGATTATATAATCGCCAGTTAACCAATATCTATCTTTATTAGCCTCAAAAAATGATTTAACGTTCTGCAATGTATCGACCAAATAATAATCATCAGAATTAAGATATGTGATAATATTCCCTTTTGCCAAAGCGATCCCTTTATTGATCGCATGCGTCTGGCCACGATCATTTTCTGAAAGCCAGAAAATTTTCTCATTATAGCCTTTTAATATTTCTACAGTGTGATCTGTCGAACCACCATCAATAACCAATATTTCGACATTTTTATACGATTGATCTAAAATACTGTCAATAGTTTGTTTAATAAAATGTCCTTGATTGTAGGAAGGAATAATAATTGAAAATAATATATTCATTCCAATTTACTTTTTTGGGTAGTTACTAATATCAAAATTGATGGCCGAAAGCATTAGCTGAAAGCCAATCGTTATCATCAAAGTGGGTATAACTACCGTTCCTGTGGGAGCTGATATATTATGCTGGCTGTAATAAATAAAATTTGAAAAACCATACCAAAATCCCAATATTAATAATGGCATTCCAAATAAAATATAAAGAGAAGCGATATTAAAATCGTACAAAAAATATTTAAATACTATACGCCTAAAAAAAGCTTTAAGTAATTTAGGCGGAAACTCAAACAATGTTTTTGTAACCGAAAGATTGGAAACCTCAGTGCCATATTGTGCATCCATCGGAATGTCTTTGATAGCGGCCTCAGTGTGATATAATTCTATTAACAATGAGCTTTCAAAAAAGTATCTTTTGTGTAATCTTTCAAAATCAATGTTCCTCAACACTTCTTGATTTATCGCAATAAATCCGTTCGTAGGATCAAAAACATTCCAATACCCCGATGCTGCTTTAGTTAAAAAACTTAAACCGATATTGCCTATTCTTCTAATAAATGGCATTTGCCTTAATGCTTTGTGGTTTCTAAACCTATTTCCTTTTGTAAAATCAGCTTTCGATTCTACTAACGGAATAATCAACTTTTCAATATAGGCAGCATTCATTTGACCATCGCCATCTAGTTTAACAACTATATCACAGTTCAAATCAATTGCCTTTTTAAAACCTGCTATCATTGCCCCTCCCACACCTTGATTTACCGTATTTTCAACATAAATAACCTTTGTGTTTGATATGGCTACATTCAATATAACGTTTTTCGTAAAATCAGGGGAGCAATCATTTACAGCGATGACATAATCGACAAAAGAGGGCAGAGAAGTTATTACTTTTTCTATATGTAGCTCAACTTTGTAACAAGGAATTACAATGGCTATTTTCAATAATGAATTTCCAAACATTAGTCTCTCACTTTATAAATTGGAAAAACATTACCACTTACAAGTTCCAAGTTCCTGACTTCAGCAGGCTGCGGATTATACGTAAACAATAAATACTTTACACCCATCTTTTTGATTTTTTCAGATGAGGGGTCCATGTATATTTGATACGCATCCGATTGAATCAGATTAAAAACTATCGAATCTGTGCCGTTTACATAAGGCATATAAGTAATGTGAGCATATCTGTTATAAACACTGTCTTTTTTACCTTCCGGATCTAAAACTTTAAGTCTCTCAAAGTCAGGAACAAAGTTTACACCGCTAATAACCTTCGCACCTGTAGATTTCCCAAAAGCTGAAAAAATAAAGTTTCCAAATACGATCCATTTTGCATCTTTATCAGCATCAGAAACAGCCTTAATTTGTCCATATAATGGATTAGAAGTAAATGGCTTTAGTCCTTTTGAAAGTGGATTCGCTTTTAAATTTTGAATATTATACCCTAAAACAATAATTATGGAAATTACCCCAACCCATTTATTATCAAAATAAACAAGAGAAGCTAATAAGGTTCCAAATAATATTGTGGCTACAATAATTTGATTGACATTAAAAAAATTATTAACCTGAGAGTTTGTAAAGACTACTACTGAAAGTATGAATAAAAAAGAGAATACAAAAGTTAACCAAATCTTGACTTTACTATTTCTATACTCATTTGCTGACAAGTAAATTGCTAACATAACTACATTCAAAATACCTAAACCGTAAGCAATTCTGTATTTTGGAACAAACGACAGTAAGGTTACCTTATTTATAATATAGGGAAATCCGACAAAAAAATGAAACAAGAATACTAACATCAAAGCTGACAATCCTAACAAGAAAATACTATTTTTTTGTTTAGTAGCAAAATTATAAACTATGTGGAAAAATATGACTGGAAACACCATTATAGTTCCACTGGCTTCGCAAATATTCCCCCATGATGCAGGTAATTTTTCAGGTTTTATGAAAATAAAGAGGTACTCCGAAAACATTTTAGAATAGTCAACAGAATCATTTGTACTATCTCTTTTACCTGGATAAACAGTATTAAGAGTCAGTTCATAAGTTGATTTAGTTGCCATGAAGTAATCATATAAGAAATAACTTAAAAATAGTACTACAAAAAGGAGTGCTCCAATTTTAATATAACTATTACTAAATATAACCTCCTTATCAAAATGAGTATAGAAGAAGAATATAGCACATAATAACATAATAAAAGTACAAGGCAATTGATATGGAGGATATAAAAATACAATATAACAATAAGTGAAAGCTGCCAGGAGCACCGCATTAAACAATATTATCTTTGTTTTTTTAGAAAAAATGAGATGAAAAAATGAAATGCAAATGATCGACCCTAAAAATATAAACTCTGTGTACACCGTCCACCATTGAATAATTCCAGATGTATATAGAAAGAGGGTACAAAATATTGAGACCATAAAGTTGTTTCTGGTAATAATCTTCGGAAAAAGAAAAAAGAAAATCAAAAAGAAAAAATGCTTCGTTAAGTTTATATATGATACTGCCCTTTCAACATCCAAGAAATGGCTTAAAAAAATATTCGGCCTAAAATAATCTGAAAATGTATTTATGGGCATTCCCAATACTCTAACAGAAGCATCCGGTCCTGCCGTTGGATTCTGTAGAGGTCTATTGTTAATAAGCTGATTTATTAAAATTGGAGTTGCCATCATCCATTCATCGCTTCGTATAGTTTGAGGTTGACCAAAAATGACTTCCTTCTTCATTTTTGATTGCTCACCAAAAATTTGATACCATACAGGAATGTTCAAAGTGTGAAATTTGCCTGCAACACCAAATACAAATAAAAAAATACAAATCCCCACAAAAATTTTAGTAGGCTTATCCCATTTAATCAAAATAAAGCCATTCTCGTTAGTAATTTTTGAAGGTTGTGCTTGGCTATTTTTTTTTTGCATTTTTTTGTATTTAATATTGGTGCCAAAAACCTAATTTAAAATCATCAATTGATTATCTGATAAAATATAAATCGGTTTTGTCCTGCTCAGTGTTGGGTTGAACCGTCTCAAACTTATGATTAAACGCTGGCAAAAAGTTAAGCTCGGGAATGTTGTTTACTGGATTGTCGTAAATAGGGTATCTCTCGGGTAAATAAGGCGATTTTTTCATAAATTCTTGAAAGACTTCTATATAATTGCCCCAAGGTTTGCGATAAGCTAGCACATCAGGACTTGCATTGGCATCTTCCCCTAAATTATTGCCTATAAAACCAACCACAACTTTGCATCCAAGGTAATACATATAAGACGTTTCTTCGTAATTGGCTGCTACTACTAAGTTTTCTGTATTGGGATATTTTGCTTTAATGGCTGGAATTGTGTAATCCAGCGGTCCTTTGTATTGATTAGCTAATTCTGTTAAATGACCTTTTAGGAATTTAGAATTACCTGAAATGTTAACACAAAGTAAAACTAAAATGATTATTGCGACCGATATTGATCTGAAATTAACAACCAAATTTCCTTCATTTCCTCCAGCCAAAACAATTGCCAATGCATCAAAAGCGATTGAAAATACCACAATGGGTTGAAGCAAAATGATATACCTCGTATAAATGAAGTTAGGAACTCGCCCAATTAAAAATAAATAAACGACAAAAATCAAAGCAGAAAATAATGAAACAACCAAGTATCTGCCATTAAACTTTGAAACAGATTTGAAATTAAACAACAAGTAAATCTTGAGAATGACAGCAAGCCAGAGCAATTCAAAATTCTTGAAGTACTTCAAAATGGTAGAAATATTGTCCCAGTACATCTTTTTTCCATACCCATTGAATGCTGCCATGGCCTCCGAAATCTCAAATGTTTTGAAATAACTAAGGAAAGGATAAATGAAGATCAATGAAACTAAACTGGCTGAGAAAATGGGTTCGATTTTCTTAGCGACAACCAACAAATCTTTTGTTTCGATCAATTCTTTCAACCCGATGGCAGTTTCTGAAATAGCAATTATCACCAAAACGATAAAAAATGCAGGCGCAAATGTCATAAAAAGCAACCACAGCAATCCAAATAGGCTAATTCTTAAGGAAATTAAATTTAGACCTCCAGCAAACCTATGTTTGATATAAATTCCTGTAATTAATGAAAATAAAAAGATAGAAATTGAATAATACCTCGCTTCACGGAGCAATAATGCCAATGAAACTGAAAACAGACTAAGGAAAAAGAAAGTGATTGCGAATAATAATTTGTGCTCTATTTTCTTGAATAGAAATGAAACGAAATAAACAAAAAGACCTAATCCTGCTATGCCAATAAATGCAAAAGTAGAACGGATGATACCTGTTTTGGTGTAAATGTCATTGAAGCCTTCTGCTAATTTTACACCAATGGTGGCGAAATAATAGTGTCCCCAGCTCGTTCCTCCTACATAAGCATCAGTAGCTTCATCTATACCAAGTTTGGGATTGGAATGACGTAGATCGTAAAACACATTCTTGCCATCGTGCACTTTAGGATAGCCAAACTCAAGCACACGTTGTGCGCCAACAACCGTCATGCTTTCGTCTGCCCAAAATAAAGGATATTGAATATTTTTAAATATCGAGAATACAAATAGGATGAAAACCAATCCTAATATTGTCCACAAAACTTTGACATTGAACACAATGTGTTTGTCATCGATTTTTTTGCTAGGAGTAGTTGGTTTTGGAACTTGTTTGTTTGTCGATTGGTTCTTAGCCATTGTATATTTTCAGACAATTTTACTAAGTAATTCTGCCTATTATTTGATTAAATATTTTTATCGGTTTCAGCAATCATAAATCTAGAGCGTATAATCATTGAAAATTTCTTCCACTTTCATTTTAAATACATCACCATTCTCTAAATGAGCCTGACAAATATCAGAGCCTGATTTTATTTCTACATTTTTTGTAGAATTATAGACATTTATCTTACGATGATTCGGCAAAATCAACCAAACTGTCTTAATTCCTGCTTTAAAATAATCATTTAACTTATCTTCAAAATCATTTACCGTGTTGGACTTAGAGTTAACTTCTATCACAAAATAAGGAACCGAAGGTTCTACATTTGGATTTACAATTTGTTGACGAGTAAAATAGACTGCATCTGGTTTGCGATAAGTGTTTACAGAAGGTAAATCGATATCTGCTTCTGCCATAATTCTTGAACCATCTTTTGCTTTTTCAGAAAACATGTACAACGTACAAATGTTATCAATGATGATTCGTTCCTCTTTCTTCATCTTTTGTTCCAACAAAATCTTTCCATTTTTCCATTCATATTTTGTGGCTTTACCTTCTAAATTAAGTGAAAGAAATTTTGCAAGGGAAAGGTAGTCTTCTCGTTTTTTAATTACTCTGCTTGGAGTGCGGAAGCGTTGTTTAGATTTGATTAATATGTCGCTCATGTTAGATCAAGGTTTAGAATCATTCAGAAAAACTACTAAATTTAATAAAATATTGCCAAATTTCGCAGGATAAAACAATATTACTCTTTATATCATCTCGGGATACAACGCTTTTTCAATCAATCCCATAAATGTATGAATAATCTTGATATGGATTTCTTGAATTCTATCTGCAAAACCAAAATGAGGAACGATAATTTCTACATCGGCCATGCCTTTCAACTTTCCTCCATCTTTACCTGTAAGAATTATCGTTTTTAAGCCTTTCTTTTTAGCAGCTTCAATTCCTAAAATAATGTTTTTACTATTTCCGCTGGTACTGATTCCTAAAAAAACATCTCCCTCCTGCCCCACGCCTTCTAAGAATCTCGAAAATACACAATCAAATCCATAATCATTACCTACGCAACTCATGTGTGATGGATCTGATATAGAAATCGCCCCAATGGATGGTCTATCGTTTCTGAATCTTCCAGAAAGCTCTTCTGAAAAGTGCATTGCATCGCACATTGAGCCACCATTTCCTGCACTTATTATCTTTTTATTCGATTTAATGGCTTCTACCATCAAATCTGCGGCTTTTTGTATCTTATCAAAATTTTCCTTTGTAGAAAAATTCTTGAGCACTTCGGCTGCCTCACTAAAATTGTCTTCTATCAAACTCATTTTTAAAATCCTATTTTCTTAAGTATTTTGTCTACTTTTCTAATTTATCGTCTCTTGTAAACCACCAAATGTTCGGCTTGAGGTCTGTAATATGCGGCTTCAGCACCCCATTTATAAATTGGATTTTGACCAGTAATATCTGCAATACCATCGACCACATAATTTTCTTGTGCATATTTGTTGAACCAATCAAATATGAGTTTTGGAGAATCGGGTCGCATAAGCCAAGAAGTGCCAATATTACAAAAAACAATGAATTTTGGCTTCGATTTCTCAATCTCGGCTATCATTTCTTGCTGCATTTGCTTGTTGTAAGCGTGAATTTCCATCAAACCATACGTATATATGTAGCCAGTTCCCGAATTTCGATTAGCGTACAAGAAAATCTGTGGTTCCGAACCCAAAATGGCAATTTTATCGTCTTTTGCTGAGTTTTGCTCTATGTACTTCGCAACTTCCAAGGATTCTACGAATGGATTGGTGCCATATATCATTCTTGAAAGCAAAAGTGGTTTCGCTTTGAAGTAGTAAATTTTATTTTTCGACCATGCGATCGATGAAGATAAAACTAGAATTATTAATGCGATAGCTAACCCTGCGTTTAATTTCATATTGTCTTTTAAGTATGTAGCAATAGTTGAAACGCCTAAACCAACTACCAAACCCACAGCTGGTAAAAATGGTATAAAATAATGTTGCCTAAAATAAAAGCCTGGGCAAACGGTCAAAAACGTGAATAAAGCAAATGCTATTGCCATAGATTTTTGTACCAATGTTAATTTGGATAACCAAAGCAGCGGAATTGAAAGAAAAAAAACAATCCAAATAATTGGAAATTCATCCCACATGGGCTTGAACGACATATTAAAAAGCATTTTTCCTTGTTCAAAATCTACTCCGCTAGCGTATTTTGAAGCATATTCTATCGTCCAAAACCAAAATTTATCAAAAACCCCGGTCAAGTACAAAATTAACACTGTTAACAAATACGGTAAAAAAACACCCAGAGAATAAAGCATTTCATCGACAAAAAAAGTCTTAATTTTAAATTCTTTGGTATAAACATGTTGCAAAATTATCCACAAACCACCCATGATAATAATGAAAGCGGCTTGTTGTTTCATTAAAAACGACATCCCAAACATTATCCCCACAAGAAAAATTTGATAAAACCTTTTGTCTTCCGAATATCGAGCGTAAAAATAAACGCCAAGCGAGATAAATAAGGAGACAAAATGTGTGGCGTGGGCTGCAAAGCCAAGAAAGGCAGGGCTAATGGCCATTGTTGCAAATATTGAACCCGACAGCAAACCAGCTAAGGGGTTGAAAATCTTCTTAAATGCCTGAAAAAGCAAAAAACTAGTGGCCAAATTGACGACTAGTAATCCTAGATGGATTCCTGAAATCGTTTTGCCGAAAAACAACATCAAAACAGCATACATTAAGTGTGTGCCTGGCAATTTCATGTTGTATGCCTCACCATAAGGGGGAATTCCTTGTAAAATTAGCTTGCCCATATAAGCATATTCGCCCTCATCTCGCTCCAGTGGAAGTGAAAGCAATCTAAATCGAATAAAAGCAACAATCAATAAAACAATAGCGAGTATAATAAAATAGGCATCGAAAAATGATGACTTTGCATTTGAAACTGGAATTGAATTGACTTTTTGAGCTGTTTTATTTTTTTGAGCCATTAATGACGGTTGAAAAACAATCAAATATATGCAAAATCCATTTTGGTAAACAAATTATGCAAAAAATAAAAAGTGGGCTTGATGCTTGCTGTTAATTTCTCAAAGTTTCAGAAATGCAATATGCTACCCAAACCAGTCCATTAGATCTGAATAGCATATTGCAAAATATTTTTTGAAGATACAATATTTCCTAAATCCTCATTATTCTACAATCAACTTCAATACTTTACCATTTCCATTATTTGAAATTTTGATAAAATATATGCCTGTTGGCAAGCCAGCAGTGTTGTAGGTGAATTTAGATACTTTTCCGCTCACTTGGTTTACCGTTTTTGCAAAAACTGGCTTCCCTATTACATCAAACATTTCCACAAAATAGTCGCCACTTAAAAGGCTATTTGACTCTAGGGTAAACTCACCTTTTGTAGGATTTGGATACAATCTAAAATCTGCATTTGAATTAAAACCGTTGGTACCCGTAATCGATGCTGTAAATTGCACGAACTCTGATTCATCGCTTGGACACCCACTTATTAGTATTTTCACTCGGTATTTACCAGATTTAGTTGGAGTTATCTGTCTGGTAGTCAACGCCTTTTGAATTGTATCGTTTATGCTCCATACATATTTATTTGCAGCAAAATTTGATTTAAAATTGCCAGCAACTTCATCAATCGTAGGTCGTGAAATCGCTTTGTTCAAATTAATACAAGTACCAGCCACAGCAAATTCGGAGAAACTACTCACATTTCGTCTCCCCACTCTTATCGCCTTTGTTGGCGTGGTAGTTACTGGTGCGGGAGATCCAGCCAAAACCCAAGGCGAAGTTTCGTCTGCACGTTTTATGACTGTCAAAGCATTTGGGTCTGTGTAGCCGGGTAGCGTCACTGGTGCTTGAAAACTAATATCGTAAGTACCTGCAATTGTTGCATTTTGAGCCTCAACTTTCCAACTCAACGGCAATATGGCCTTTAAGGTATCGCTCAAAGTTGGGTCGAACACTGCCAAAGGTGCGCCACTTGGGTCTGGAAGGGTGAGTTTGGGCTCGACAGGATTTGGTGTCACCGCTATTTTTCCCGCATTATTTACACCTGCAAAAGTAACTTCAACGCCCCTAAACGCATTTTCGGTTCCAACAGGAAATTCGTAGCTTACACCTGTGGCTGTAACGGCTCTCGACAAAGTTCCATCTACATAGCTGTCGTTTGTACGCACAATCGCTTTTGGATCGGGAGAGGTAACAGAAACTGATTTCAATGTATCGACTGATAAATTGCCGCCCGACAATGATAAACTGGTAGAGCTGAAACTTTGAACCACTTCTATTCCCATTGGATTTGTAACAGAAACCTGGCCGAAATTGGTAGCTTTTGTGCCTTCAATACTTTGTTGGGCACCGCCTTCAAAAGTAACGATACTTGTTGGGGCAGCCACCAAGCCTGCACTTGCTGAATTATTGACAAATCTGCCACGTGTTCTAAATGAGCCTGCAACAGCAACATTGGCACTTTCTGTGATAGCCACATCATCTACCAAAACAGCCGTAGTACCCGATATGGTTTGATTTACGCCTGAAAATGAGACCATTGAAGTAGATTCCAATTTTCCATCATTGACCAAATTTCCTTTTATTTCAATTGGATCGGGCAACATTACACCCATCGCATTACTGTTTACAATATTTCCTAAAGTAATATTATCTCCAGCAATAGTTTGCATAGCTGTACCAGTGGTTGAAATGGTCGAAGTAGAGCCATTCAAAATACCTTGATTTGAAATATTGCCGTCCACTTCGATTGGTACAACCAAATTCACAAGTGAAGTATTATCGTTGTTCAAATTTGACAATTGCAGTGGCACAGTTCCAGAAATGTCTTGCGTGGCACTGCCTTCTAAGCTAAGTGTTTTCGTAGAGCGGAATCTACCACGGTTACTGAAGCTTCCATTTACGACCACATCTTGTGTGGCAACTACGCCTGCTGCATTCGTATTTGTCACTTCACCGAAAGTGGCATCATTTGTACCGCTAATGGTTTGCATGCTCGTTCCAGAAGTAGATATTGAAGCGGCTGAAGCGTTAAAGTTTCCATTACTTTCAATATTTCCCGTTACCAAAAATGCACCATCTAAATTTACAGCTGCGACAGTATTGGTTACAATAATCGTGTTCAATGTAGTTTCGCTTGTGCTGGAAACATTTTGTACTTCATTTCCACCAAAGGTTACGCTATTCGATCTACTTCTCATTCTACCTCGATTGGCAAAAGAGCCTTGTACAACTATATCTTGGTTTATTTCAAGACCTGCAATATTTGAATTTTCGATGCTTCCAAAAGTTGAAACGGAAGTTCCAGAAATGGTTTGTGCGGTTAAGCCTGTGGTGGAAACGGTGTATCCAACAGCATTTAAAACTCCATTATTCTCAATATTGCCATCTACTTCAATGTTTGTGATGATAGTCAAACCAGATAAATTGGTGTTGTAATTATAGAAATTGTTGAATCGTGAAATTCCAAAACCTGTAATATATTGTGGTACATTACTTTCAAAATACGTAGCTCTGGTGTTACGGAATCGGCCTCTATTTGCAAACGAGCCTTGCACAATTAAATTGGCATCGACACTCAAATCTGCGGTGGCTTCTGCTATATTAATGCCATTGAAAGTGAGACTATTGATACCTGTGCTAGAAATATTCTGCAATCCGTTTCCAGTAAATGAAATATTGCTCGTGCCCGCAGTGAAGCCTGCAATGTTTATGAAGTTGTTTTGAACCGCAATATTGTTGAGAATATTTACCCCATAAATATTATTGAAAATCACGCTTCCAAAATTGCTATATCCAGAACCAGAAATCAAGATTGGGATATTGTAGCCATTGTTAAGAAACGATACTGGATAGCCGATGCCATTGAAATAACCACTATTCGCAAAACTAGCATATACATTTATGCCCACATTCAAATTGAGATTTACATTATTGTTCACATAAAAATTGTAGAATGATGGGGCATAATTACCAGATATTTGTGCATTTGCACCTGTGAAATAGAAATTTGAAACCGCAGGATTGAAATATTGGCTATTGTTTACAAAATAATTGCCCACATAAAATGACGGATTTGCATAATACGTATTGTACACATTGAATACATATTCGTTGTAAAACCTATTTATAACGCTAAAATTATTGTAAGCGTAAAAATTGCTATAATTATAGAATTCGTAAATATTGTTTACGACAGAATAATTATTGGTGTATCCATAATTGTAATATTTGTATAGGCTGGCAACTGAATTTCTAATATTCAAATAATTGAAGCCTGGCACTGTCACCAAACCAAGATTCACAATTCCAGTACCTAAAATATCATGTGTGGTGGCATAACCGCCTTGAAACACAATTCCACCTAAAGTATT
>JBJXGB010000173.1:0-8698 GCA_046152935.1 Cytophagales bacterium | reverse complement strand
AGGCCTCAATCTTGAAGTAAAAGCTGGCGAAGTTCATGCCATTATGGGGCCAAACGGTTCTGGCAAGAGCACATTGGCTTCGGTTTTGGCCGGGCGCGAAGATTATGAAGTTACAGGCGGTTCTGTTGAATTTGGAGGCAAAAATTTGTTTGATTTTTCGCCAGAAGAGCGTGCACGTGAAGGCATATTTTTGGCTTTTCAATACCCGATAGAAATACCTGGTGTGAGCACTACCAATTTCATGAAAGCTGCGGTGAACGAAGTTCGCAAGCACAAAGGCCTCGATGCACTCGATGCCGTTTCTTTTTTGAAATTGATGAAAGAAAAAATGGCTTACGTGAATATAGACCAATCTTTATTGAGCCGATCGCTGAATGAAGGCTTTTCTGGTGGCGAAAAAAAGCGAAATGAAATCTTTCAAATGGCAATGCTTGATCCGAAGTTGGCAATACTTGACGAAACCGACTCTGGTTTAGACATAGATGCACTCAGAATTGTGGCTGGTGGTGTGAATAAATTGCGTTCTAAAGACAACGGCATTTTGGTTATTACGCATTACCAAAGGCTGTTAGATTTTATCATTCCAGATTTTGTTCATGTTTTGTATAATGGACGGATTGTAAAATCTGGCACAAAAGAATTGGCTTTTGAATTAGAAGAGCGAGGTTACGATTTTATCAAAAATGAAGTAGACTCGATGAGTGCCTAACCAAATTCAGCATTTTCAAAATTTACCAAATAACAGCTTAAACTTCTGAAAAACAGGAAGTTATCAAACACAATATGATGCCAGATTTACGAGAAAAAATCATTTCTTATTTTCATTTATTAGAGCAATCCATCAATGGAAAAAGTACTTCTGCCTTGCACGCAGCAAGAAAATTGGCAATTTCTGTATTTGAAAAACAAGGATTTCCAACCCAAAAGAATGAGGAATGGAAATATACTGATGTAAAGGAAGTTTTGGAAAACGATTTTCAGATCGAAAATAGGAATTTCGAAGAATCTGATCTCGACAATTACATCATTCCAGCGTTGGAAGCAATTAATATTGTAGTAGTAAATGGAGTTTTTAATGCAAAATTGTCTAGCAACCAAATACTTCCACAAGGTTTAGTAATTGAGAATTTAAAAGATATTTTGTTTGCCGAAAAATTTTCAAAAGCAGATTTGAAAGGATACAAACCTTACAACAATGATGGTTTCATTTCTTTAAATGAGGCATTTGTAGAAAATGGAGTTTATATTGAAGTAGCTGATAATCAGCATCTTGAGTTGCCAGTTGCAATTTATTTAGTGGCCAAAGATAACAGTTTTCATCAGCCCAAAATACTAATGAAAGTTGGTAACAATGCCAGCATTCAATTGATCGAAATTCATTGCAAAGAAGGCAATTCTTCCTCATTAACAAATAGCATTACAGAAATATCGCAGCAAAGCGATAGCCATGTAAAGTATTACAAAATCCAATACGGATGTGCCAATGAAAACCATGTTGGTACTACGCAAGTCAATCAGATTGGTAAAGGTATTTTTAATGGAGTTACGATCACTTTAGGAGGCAACGTAATTCGAAATAATTTTAATGTCACGTTTGGCTCTGCATTTTCAGAAACCCATTTGTATGGTTTGGCGTTGATAAACGGCACTACGCATGTGGATAATCATACTGTTGTAGATCACGCAGTTCCCAATTGCGAAAGCACAGAGTTGTACAAAAATATTGTAGATGATTCGGCCTCAGCAGTTTTTAATGGCAAAATATTTGTAAGGAAAGATGCGCAGAAAACCAATGCTTATCAATCGAGCAAAAATATTTTACTTTCAAAAGAAGCCAACGCATTTTCAAAACCACAGCTCGAAATTTGGGCAGATGATGTAAAATGCTCACATGGAAGTACCACAGGTCAATTAGACAAAGAAGCCTTGTTTTATTTGAGAGCAAGAGGAATAGGTGAAAAACAGGCCAAAGCGATGCTCACAAAGGCGTATGTGAATGACATTTTGGATAAAATAGAAATTCCATCGTTGCGCAAACAACTGGAGCAATTGATTGAGAACAGGTTTGAATAAACCCCCCAGCATCAATGAGGGCAGTTTTAACTCTGTTTTCACGATTTCAAATATGCGATGATCGCATTTTTGATTGTAGTGAATATTTTTCGCAATTCATCTTCATCTTCCTCCAACAAAGTGACTCTAAATCCTTTCAGATCGGAACAAAACGATGAAATAGGCACTACACAGATACCAGTTGCTCCCAATAAGTAGTAAACAAAACGCTTGTCGAGCAATACATCATCTTCATTTACCCAACCTTCAACCAACATTTTTACATCATTATTGGGTATTTCCAGGGTTTGGTTCGGCTGCAGCACACCATCTCTAAATATAATAGTATTGTAAAATGCACCATAGGTTGGGTTGAAAGTAAGCTCGGGAATCGTGCCTAATATTTCCGACACAATCGAGCTTCTATGCCCAATGGTTTCATTCAAAGCCAAACGGTATGGTAAGTATCGTGCATCGCCCATTATTTTTGGAATCACCAATTGTGGCAATTTTGTGGCACTAACTTCGATCATTTTGGCATTGTCGATAGCTGAACACAAGCGAGCAAATTCAACATCTTTGTCCTTATTATAATATTCCATCCAGCCGCAGCGTGAACCCGGCCACGGAAATTCTTTAGAAATTCCTTTCATGGCAATGCCTGGCACCTCCTCAATTACCTCTGCCAAAGCATACGATCGCACGCCATTATAAGTAATATTTATATATATTTCATCGCTGATGATGAATAAGTTAAATTCTCTAGCGATGGCAACAATTTTCTTCAAAACTTCCAACGGATAGACCATTCCAGTCGGGTTATCTGGATTGATAACCAAAATACCGACAATATTGGGATTGTATTTTATTTTTAGATACAAATCGTCCAAATCTGGATACCAATGATTGTTTGGGTCGAGTCTGTAAGTAATAGGTTGGGCATTGGCGTGGGCAGCCTCGGCCGAAGAATGGGTAGAATAAGCAGGTGAAGGACCAATAATACGCGATTCGTGCCTTAGATATTGATATACTTTGCCAATGGCATCGCCAGTGCCGTTAAAAAATAGAATATCTTCAGCCGTGATTTGCACACCGCCTCGTTTATTATTCAAATCAGCTAAAAAATTTCGCGTGTCCAATACGCCTTTCGATGGACAATAGCTGTAAGTATCGTCACGATGCACAGTTTCAGAAATAATTTCCTTCATCCAATTTGGCAATTTGGCATTTTTGGCAATAGGATCACCAATATTTTCCCAACTAATTTTGTGGCCTAACTTGCTAATTTTATCCGCTTTTTTTACTACTTCGCGTATCTCGTAGCTCAATTCTTTTGCACCGTCACTCAATAATCTTTGCCTCATTTTCTTGTATTTTTATTTCTTCAATTTAACGAAAACATCGCTTTAAAGCACCATGAACTTCATTTCCTAAATTCAAATTTGGGATGCAAAGGTAGAAAAAAATTGGGCATTTAAGAGAAAGTGAAATGATACAGATAAATTATTACTCGGCTCAGCAAATCCATTCTTTCTGTTGAATATTCATGTGAAATGGATTCTGACCAGTTTTTTTATTGTTAGCAACGCTATTTATTCTAAATTTGACATTGAAATACTTCTTGAATGATCGCATTTTTCATTTATTTGCCACTTTTGCTCACTTGCGTACTGGTAATTTTTTATCTCGAACGTAAAATTGCCGCCTTCATCCAAGATCGATTGGGCCCAAGCCACGTTGGCAAATTTGGCACTTTGCAGCCAGTGGCAGATTTGTTAAAATTGGTCCAAAAAGAAGACATTATTCCTGCCAAGGCCGATAAATTGCTTTTTAAAGCGGCTCCATTTCTCATTTTTGTAGCCACTTTTGCTGGTTTTGTTGTAGTACCTATTTCAAACGCTTACCAACCTGCGGGCTTGCAAACAGGTGTTTTCTTTGTTTTGGCCATTATTTCGATCGATGTAATAGGCATATTGATGGCTGGGTGGAGCTCAAACAATAAATATGCTTTATTTGGATCAATGAGAGCCATTGCACAAGTAGTATCTTACGAAATACCCGTTGGCTTATCTGTGCTTTCCGTAGTAATGCTATGCCAAACCCTTGATTTACAGATGATTTGTTTTCTGCAAAGCCCGATGGGAGCTAAATCAGAAGGGTTGCAAAGTTTGGGTGGAATTTTTGCTTGGAATATTGTAAAAGCCCCATATTTGATTATTGCTTACGTGGTGTTTTACATTGGCACTTTGGCAGAATGCAACCGTGCTCCGTTTGATATTCCCGAAGCTGAAAGCGAACTTGTAGGTGGCATTCACACAGAATATTCTGGGTTTCGATTTGCTAAATTTTTTTTAGCTGAATATGGTATGATGCTGCTAGTGAGCCTATTAGGTGCTATTTTATTTTTTGGAGGATGGAATTCGCCCTTTCCAAATATTGGAAATATAAAAATGGCGGATTGGACAAACGGTAATATTGGTGAAATAAGCGGGCATATTTGGGGTGCTTTTTGGCTGATTTCAAAGGCATTTGTGGCTATGCTAATTCAAGTGCAAATAAGGTGGACATTTCCGCGAATCAGGGTAGATCAAATGATGAGCCTCTGCTGGAAATATCTTACCCCTTTTGGAATATTGGCTGTGCTCATTTCGGGCGTTTGGCGTTTGTATTTTTATTAATGATCATAGAACATTTATCACAATGTATTGATTAACAAGTTTATAGTCATCAATTTCTTTTATTCATCAAACAAAAAATCTTTCACATCCATATACTGGTCGTTGAGTTTTTTGAGCTCTTTTTTGTTAATGTCTTTGATGCCGACTTTGTTCATATCGTTGGTAATTTGGTTGTTTCCCAAGTTAAAATCACCTGCATCAATCGAATTATTCACTGCTTTTTGCTCTATTAGCCCATTGTACGAGCCGTTGTAAGTTGGTTTTCCAAAATAGACCGCAAGCGAAAAATTAATAAATGGAGAAACCGAAGCCCGTCCATCTTCAACAACATGGCCTCTGGTTGGTATCAATTCATTTGTAAAGGCAATATTTATGGTTCGATTGTGTGCGACCCCCGTATTTACAGAAAAATAAAGGTTGGGATTGGGCGAATAATTGACTAAAAAACCTGTTAATATGTCGCTGCGGTATAGCACCGCATTTCCCTTGATGTTTCTGAAATTATTGATATTTTCATCTATTTTAAAACGATAAATACCACCGCTCAATCGGCTGAAAATACCGGTTTGCCAATGGCTATTGATGGTCCAATACAAAGAAATATCGCGTGGAATCTGGATATTTAAGAATACTTTTTGATAGTCGCCTACCCTAATTCCCAAAATAGGCAAAAAAGTTCCACCATTGAATAGGTAAGAATATGATATTCCCAAGCGATAGCTGAAATATTCATTCACCATTCTTGTATACAGAATACTTCCAAAAAATCGTGGCACCGCATTTCTGTACAATGTACTCTCTTCAGAAATAAATGGGGCAAAACTCAACATCCAAATACTTTTGTTGCCTGAATAATACAGCGCTCGCAAACCAGCTGAAATGCGTACAACTGGCTTAGTATCAGTAAACTTAAAGTAAGATCTGCTGTTGCTTATACTGCCAGTAAATAGGAGTGTAAGCGATGGCAATTCGGGATATTTTAAAATAGGCTTATACTTTTTTTCAAATATGGGTATATAGCCAGAGAGTGATACCTCTTGAAATCTGTAATTAAACTGCTCATTTCTATTTCTTGCTCTCTCACTTTCGCGTCCAATACTTGTACAATTGAGCGATAGTTGTGGTCGGAAGGAGTAATTTTTGCGACCATTTTGAATAGAGTCGCTTTGAGCAGTGCTCTTTTGGTATATAAAAATGCAATATAAAATCAACAGCGGTTTTAGATAAATATATCTCATGTGCTTTTAGATTCAATTTTCTCGCGAAGGTTTAAATGTGGCTAAAAAAAATGTAAGTGATACAAATGCCAAAAATATTATATAAAGTTGCGAAAGTAGACTTTTAGAATTGAATAGAAACAATATTACGGTAGATTTTCTAAGTTTACATCGTGAAAAAGATTATTTGCCTAATATTTATCTGCTTTTTTAGTTTCGAGATTTACTGCCAAGTAAAAGTAAACGCAGCCGACAATGGCCAATATTCGATTGAAAATTTGGCTAGATTTTTTGTTGGAAGAGGAGTAAGTATTTCAAATGTCACTTTTATAGGCAATAAAGAAGCTTTTGGTAAATTTTCAGATGCAACTGGTTCTATTGGATCAGATGGCACTGGCTCTATTGGATTAAAAAAAGGAATTGTGCTCACCACTGGCAAAGCCAAAGATGCCGAAGGGCCAAATAATATTTACGATTTGAGCCACGAATGGCTTGATAAAAAGTTTGTTACAGATTTTGACCTTAATAATTTGGGCTCCACTTCAGATATTACCACCGATATTGCCATTTTGGAGTTTGATTTTGTGCCTCTTACAAATAATATTGGTTTTCGTGCTGTTTACGCCTCTGATGAATATGATATTAGAATAGACAACAGCACTTTCAACTGGGACGACCCTTTTGCGGTATTTCTTTCAGAGAAGGACGGCCTTACAAAAAACAACATTGCTACTTTTTCGGGGATTAATGGTAGCCAATACATATCGATAAGAAACATAAATTTTGGTTTTGAAGCCAAATGGGGCAAACCGCCAGTTGGACCTGGAGTGAATGGCGATTTTTATATCTACAACACCACTTTTAGCCCCAATACCCAATACAATGGCTACACAAAAGTGTTAAATTTTAACTCGACTGTAAATAAATGCGAAACTTACCATTTAAAAATAGCCATTGGAGACAGTAAACTGGGTAATTTCGACTCTGGAGTATTTATTGAGCCAGGCGATTTTGGAGAAAAAGCCATCGTTTCTAGCGTGCCAAAATCGCTTTCAGATACTATTTTTCTCTGCAAAGGGGATATTTTGCCAATTTTATCAGTCGATGGCACCAACACAGCCAATTTGCAATGGTATTACAATGATAATTTAATTCATAACAGTATCACCGTTTCGTTTCCAGTCACTTTATCTGGCGAATACAAAGTGATGGCAACGGTGTCTGGAAATTGCACATGGAGCGACTCTGTTTATGTGCAGATTGGCCAAAAATTCCCGCTAGATTTGATTACAAGTCATCCTTTGGTATGTATGCAACAATTGGTGACACTCTCTGGCATTGTACCCAATACAGTTTCTGGCTTGCGTATCGATTGGTATTCAGCTGATAATCTGCCATTTACAGAAAGTGCTTTTACCCAAATACTTACTATCACTAGCAGAAATGCTTTGTCGCCCATTTTTATTTCTGTTCGAGATGCCAGTGGCTGCATTCAAAAAGATTCCGTGACAGTAACCGTAAACCCTGCCTTTTTCAACATCGAACCATTGGTGCCTGATACCATTTGCCTCAATCAAGCCGCCCCTTTGCTCGAATTTGTATCTGCAAAGCCCGCTTTGGAAACAGACCCTTTTCAAAAAACTTGGCGAAATGGGGCAAATCAGGTTATTAATTTGCCGTATTACCCCCGAAAATCAGATACTTATCAATTCAGTATTTTAAGCAAAAATGGCTGCAAAGATTCTGCCAGCGTTTTTATTCAAGTCGATTCGGTAGCCTACACAAAATTGAGCAACAAATCTATTTGCATTGGCCAAGCAACCACCTTGAGCACTTCAGGAAGCAATGTAAAATGGACACAAATTGGCAAAGTAGGTACACTTTCTACCAAAAATCTCATTGATATTTCTCCAGTTTCTACTACTGGCTATACCTTGCAAGCTGAGGGCTTTTCTCCACTTTCATGTATAAGTCGAGACACTGCTTTTGTAATCGTAAATCCGCTACCAGCCTACCAGAAATCGAACGACACCACAGTTTGCAAAGCTCAAAACGTTTTTATCTCAGTTCAAAATGTAGAAAATATTGCATGGACAAATAGCACGCTTAGTGGTAAATCGTTCATTTACAATCCATTAAAGCCTATCGCTTTAAAATTTACGGCATCCACCACCAATAATTGCAGCAAAAGCGATAGTATCAAAATAGGGTTATTTTCCGATTATGTAAATACTTTGGTGGGAATAAGTAAAATTTGTAAAGGCGAAAATATTACGATTATGGCTATCAATTCGAAAACCAATTTTTGGGTAAATACGAACGAAACCACAGCCAAAGTGGTTGCGAATCCACCAAATTCAACCATTTATACTTTTGTAGGCTCAAATATAAACCAATGCAAGGACACTTCATTTTTTCCCATTGTAGTAAATAAAGTGCCAATTGACGATGTTGATTTTCTTAAAAGTAGTCAAAATGGATATTTATGCCCAGAAAAATCATTGTTCGATACGCTTTCTGGTCCTTCAAATGCAAAATTTACCTACAACTGGAGCTTAGACAGCAAGTCGATTATCAACAATTTCAATTTTTTTCATGTGAATAAAACTGGTGTTTACAAACTCACCATCACCGATAGTGCTGGTTGCAAGCTTTCTGATACGTTGCTGGTGACAAAAAAATGTGATACGATAGTCATTATTCCGCCTGCACCCATTATTACCATTCCTAATATTTTCACGCCCAACAACG
>JBJXGB010000256.1:0-11617 GCA_046152935.1 Cytophagales bacterium | reverse complement strand
TTTCTACTAAACTCTCTCTAAACCTATGTTCAAAAAACCCTACAAGACACCTTTAGTACTAGGAATATTATTATCACCTGTTTTTTTTACCGCCATTTTGATAGATTTGGCTACTGCTTTGAAAATGGCCTCAATTTTATGATGTTCATTTTCACCTTCTGCTTTTATATTCAAATTGCATTTGGCCGCGTCTGAAAACGATTTCCAAAAGTGGAAAAACATCTCTGTTGGCATCTCACCTACTTTTTCTCTTTTAAATTGGGCTTCCCAGACGATCCAAGGACGGCCAGAAAAGTCGATGGCTGCCTGAGCCAAACAATCATCCATAGGCAAAAGCCAACCGTATCGTTCTATTCCTTTTTTATCTCCCAATGCTTTCAAATATGCCTCTCCAAGGGCTAAAGCGGTATCTTCAATGGTGTGATGCTCATCAATATGCAAATCGCCTTTCACCTTTACTTCCAAATCTGCTCCCGAATGTTTGCCCAATTGATCTAACATGTGGTCGAAAAAAGCTATTCCAGTATCAATTTTGGTTTTGCCTTTGCCATCCAAATTTAATTTGATGAATATATCTGTTTCATTGGTTTTTCTGTGAATTTCAGCTATTCGATCTGGTGCTTTCAGGTATTGGAAAACTTCTTCCCAATTTTCGGTTTGTAAATTTGCTAAAGTACCATCTAAAGAATTATTGAATAATATTGATTTTGAACCCAAATTTTCAGCCAGCTTTACATCTGTCATTCTATCGCCAATTACGTAGCTATTTTTCAAGTCGTAATCGCCTGAAAAATAAGACTTTAACATGCCAATACCAGGTTTTCTATTGGGTGAATTGTCTTTTTCAAATGAAGGGTCGATATGTACAGCAGAAAATTTTACACCTTCATTTTCAAGAATTTTTAACATTTTGTTGTGTGCAGGCCAAAAATCAGCTTCTGGAAAAGAAGCTGTGCCTAAACCATCTTGATTGGTAACCATAACCAGTTCATAATCAAGTTCTTTGGCTATTTTATGTAAAGAAGTAATAGCTAAAGGAACGAATTCCAACTTCTCTAAACTGTCTATTTGGAAATTATCTTTTGGCTCAACTATAATAGTGCCATCTCGGTCTACAAATAATACTTTTTTGTTCACAATTAAATTGAATCTAAATGAAGCTCGAAATTAGCAATGATTTTTTGTTAATTGAACGAATGCATTGAAGCTTTGCAAATATAAACCTATAGTCAAAAGAGTTTGCAAATGCTTTATGGCTATTTTTTTCTAATTTTGCGACCTTAATTTACAGAAACACAAACCGATGTCAGTTTACAACCCGCAGGAGATAGAGAAAAAATGGCAAAAATATTGGGCCGAGAATAAATCTTTTAGAACCGAACAGCCATCAAACAAACCTAAATATTTTGCCTTAGATATGTTTCCTTATCCTTCTGGAGCTGGTCTTCACGTAGGTCATCCGCTGGGTTACATTGCTACCGACATTGTTTCAAGATACAAAAGATTAAAGGGATTCAATGTTTTGCACCCGATGGGCTACGATTCGTTCGGCTTGCCAGCGGAGCAATACGCCATTCAAACAGGCCAACATCCAGACATTACTACTAGAGAAAACATAAACAGATATAGACAACAGCTTGATAATCTTGGGTTTAGTTACGACTGGGACAGGGAAGTGCGTACAAGCAATACTGATTATTACAAATGGACACAATGGATTTTTATTCAACTTTTCAATAGTTGGTACAATAAAGAGACCGACAAAGCCGAATCAATTGAGACACTTATTTCAAAATTTGAACTAAACGGAAATAAAGAAGTAAAAGCCGTAGCAGATGAGGATATTAAGTCTTTTACCGCGGATGAATGGGAAGATTTTTCTGATGAAGAACAACATGCTATTACGCTAAAATACCGCTTAGCTTATTTGGCGAATACATTTGTAAACTGGTGTCCAGGTTTGGGTACAGTTTTGGCCAACGAGGAAGTGAAGGATGGCGTTTCCGAACGTGGCGGATTTCCTGTAATCAGAAAAGAAATGCCCCAATGGCAATTGCGAATCACAGCTTATGCTGAAAGATTGATCAACGATTTAGATTTGGTAGATTGGCCTGAGCCCATCAAAGAACAGCAGAGAAACTGGATTGGGAAGTCGAAAGGTTGTATGGTTTCCTTTGCGATAGACCTTCCAAGTTTTCAAAACTTGGAAGGTCTTACAATTCAGGTTTTTACCACCAGAGTTGACACACTTTTTGGAGTCACTTACCTGACGCTTGCCCCAGAACACGAACTTATTGATAAAATTACAACCCAAGAGCAAAAAGAAGCGGTTGCCAAATATGTGCATTATGCCAAAAATCGTTCAGAACGCGATCGCCAGGCAGATGTAAAAACGATTTCAGGGGAATTTACGGGTGCTTATGCCATCAATCCTTTCAATAATGAAAAAGTACCCATTTGGATAGGGGAGTATGTATTGGCAGGTTATGGTACGGGTGCAGTTATGGCTGTTCCAAGTTCTGATACCAGGGATTACAATTTTGCCAAGCATTTCAACTTGCCCATTATTCAAGTACAAGAAGGCGATCATACTGATATTTCAAAAGAAGATTTCGATCCAAAAGCAGGAACGATGATCAATTCTGGCTTTTTGAATGGAATGGTAGTGAAAGATGCCATTGATGCTGCCATTAAAAAAGTGGAAGAATTAGGGGTGGGATATGGGAAAGTGAATTTCAGAATTAGAGATAGTATTTTCAGTCGTCAACGCTACTGGGGTGAACCGATTCCAATTTTTTACAAAGATGGATTGCCCTATACATTGCCTGAAAGCGAATTGCCTTTGGTATTGCCCGAGGTAGATAAATTTTTGCCTACGGAAGATGGAGAACCACCATTGGCTAGGGCGAAGGATTGGAAATACGAAACCAACACCATGCCAGGTTGGGCTGGTTCTTCATGGTATTTTTTCAGGTACATGGACCCGAAAAATGACAAGGAATTTGCCTCCAAAGAAGCTTTGGAATATTGGCAAGAAGTGGATTTGTATTTGGGAGGAAGCGAACATGCCACAGGACACTTGTTGTACAGCCGCTTCTGGACTAAGTTTTTGTACGATTTAGGATTGATCAAAACCAAAGAATATGCCAAGAAATTGATTAATCAGGGGATGATTCAGGGGAGAAGTAATCTAGTTTACAAAATTAGTATGACCAATATTTTCATTTCTAAAGGATGGAAAGATAAATTGACAAGTATTAACTCAAACGAAGAATTAGTAGAAATTTCTAAAGAATTCAACAAGCAACTCAATCGAATTGAATTTATTCAAACGAAAGAAGATACAAGTGGAACATCTGAGGTTTATTCTCATATTTCAATTTTAGAAGGTTCAAAATTCAATAATGGCCAATATGTTGATGTTAATATAGTTGAAAATGATGTTTTAGATGTAGGAAAATTCAAAAACTATCGTGAAGATTACAAAAATGCAGAATTCATCCGTGAAGACGGAAAATACATCTGCGGTTTTGAAGTCGAAAAAATGTCCAAATCAAAACTCAATGTCGTAAACCCAGACGATGTAGTAGATAAATTTGGTGCAGATACGCTTCGTCTGTACGAAATGTTCTTAGGTCCATTGGAAATGTCGAAACCTTGGAATACCAATAGCATCAGTGGCGTTTCTCGCTTTTTGCGCAATGTTTGGAAGCTTTTCTTTGATGAAAATGGCCACTTTCTGGTTACAGACGAAGCCCCCAATGACAAAGAGCTTAAAGCACTGCACAAAACCATCAAAAAAGTAGAAGAAGACATTGAACGTTTTTCATTCAATACTTCTGTGAGCACTTTTATGGTGTGTGTAAATGAACTTTCTGACTTGAAATGCCATAAAAAAGCCATTTTGAAAGATTTATTGATTGTTCTTGCACCTTATGCACCTCATATTGCCGAAGAGCTTTGGGAGAAATTGGGAAACACAACCTCTATCACTTATGCCGAGTTTCCAAAATTTGAAGAAAAATACCTTACCGAAAGTAGCTTTGAATACCCAATTTCTATCAACGGCAAAGTGAGACACAAAATGGTATTTGCCTTAGATGCAACAGCTCAACAGGTTGAAAGTGAAGCAATTGCAACACCTGAAATCCAGAAATGGTTGGAGGGAAAAGCACCTAAAAAAGTGATTGTTGTTCCAGGCAAAATCGTGAATGTAGTCTTGTAAATTAAATGAGTTCAAACTTTTCGTTCTCAAAGAAAAGTTTGAACTCATATTTCGCTGGTTAGCCGCTGTGTATTTAGTTCACTATCAACATAGTATACAGCATTCCGACAATCTAAATCGTCATTATTTCCTTTTCTTTATTTGCCAAAGTCGAGTCGATCGTTGCTATAGAAGCATCAGTAAGTTTTTGTACTTTCTCCTCGGCCAATTTTACAGCATCTTCAGCAGCTCCATCTTTTTGAAGCTTTCTTAACTCTTCATTGGTCTCTTTTCTGATGCTTCTAATGCTTACTTTTGCATTTTCTGCTTGGTGTTTTGCTTGTTTAGATAGGTCTTTTCTTCTCTCTTCCGTCAAAGGCGGCACTGAAATAATAATCACCTCACCATTGTTGGTCGGATTCAAACCCAAATCACTATTTCTGATCGCTTTTTCTATTTCATTCATCAAATTCTTTTCAAAAGGCTTGATAGAAATAGTCCGTGCATCTGGTGTGTTGATAGACGAAACTTGGCTAATGGGTGTTGGCGAACCGTAATAAATCACTTTTACACCATCCAACATTTGGGGCGTAGCCCTACCCGCTCGTATTTTAGTCAATTCATACTCCAAGTGCTTAATCGAGTTTTCCATCGATTCTTTTGCATCGTCAAGATAAAGCTGTATTTCTTCCACTGTTGTTAAATTTTTAATGTTTTAGTTAAAATATACCTACTACATTGTCACCAAAGTCCCTACTTTTTCACCTCTAACTAGTGCAGATAAATTGTTCGGTTTATTCATATCAAATACAATTATTGGCAAATTATTTTCTTCACACAAGGTAAAAGCAGTCATATCCATTATGCTCAATCGCCTGCTAATCACATCTTTAAAAGAAATAGTATCGTATTTTAATGCCGTTTTGTCTTTTTCTGGATCGGCCGTGTAAACACCATCCACCCTTGTTCCTTTCAAAACTACATCTGCACCGATTTCAATCGCCCGCAAACTTGCAGCAGAATCAGTCGTAAAATAAGGATTGCCAGTGCCTCCCCCAAAAATCACTACCCTATTCTTTTCCAAATGCCTTATAGCTCTCCTCTTAATAAATGGTTCGCACACTTGCTCGATTCGAATTGCCGACATCAATCTGGTATTTACACCTATATTTTCTAGAGCCGATTGCACTGCCATACCATTTATTACGGTCGCCAACATGCCCATATAATCGCCTTGAACTCTGTCTATACCCGTTTTTACGGCATAGCTACCTCTGTAAATATTTCCACCACCTATTACTATTGCTATTTCGACTCCCAATTCCAATGCCGACTTTATTTCAAGTGCATATTGATTTAAAATTTCAGGATCTAAACCATAATCACTTTTACCTTGTAGCGATTCCCCACTGAGTTTCAAGAGCAAACGTTTGTATTTCAAAATAGTATATTTAATGATTGATAATTTTTGACAGCAATAATAAAACCAAGCAAAACTGATAATATTTTTCTTAACAGTCAATTATTGTGAGAAACTAATTTATATCATTGCATCTAAAAATAACGAATATTATATTTGAGTAAATAAAATACGAAATATTTCGTTCATATCGATTGCACAATCACTATCTATACCACAATGAATATCACAAAAGAAAAAACAATTGAAGAATTGGTGACTGAAAAGCCATCTTTGGCAGCAGCTTTCAATTTTCTAGGAATTCATTTTGAAAACTACAATGAACATACACTTTCAGAAATATGTGCTCAAAAGGGCTTGAATAAATCAATTATTGAAATAAGAATTGAAGAAATTTTAGGTGCGTCCAACAACGCAATGGATTTAGATATTCTACCTCTTGATCTGTTAGTAGAATATCTAAAACACAATCACTACATTTTTATCAAACAGCGCCTACCTTTTATTACGCAAATAATCAAAAATTTTGATGGCGACTTTCCAGAAATCAAAAACGAGCTAAAATTGGTTTTTCCACTTTTTGTACAAGATTTCGTTGAGCATATTTATGAAGAAGAAGACACGCTTTTCAACTACATTTCTATTCTCAACGAGGTAAATATAGACAGTATCAAGTTGAATGGCGTTCAAGCAAAGATGCTTGGCAATTCTATTAGTAGATTTCAAAACGATCACGAAGTGCATGACGACCCTTTTAAAGGACTAAGAGGGCTGACGGAAAATTTTGAAATTGATCCAAAATATGATTTGAAGACACGTATAGCACTCACTGAGCTCAAAAGTCTAGATGCTGAAATGCAATACCACGCCAAAGTAGAAAATGAAATACTGTTTCCCAAAGCATTGGCGTTGGAACGAAAAGTACTTGCTCTGATCGGATCAGCCAATGCAATGAACTAATGGGCAGAATATTAGCCATCGATTTCGGCTACAAACGATCTGGCATTGCAGTAACAGATCCATTAAAGATTGCAGCCAATGCACTTACGACAGTCGACTCAAAAGAATTGATACTTTTCTTGAAAAACTATTTTTTGAAGGAAGAAGTAGAAAGCATTGTAGTAGGAATGCCAAAAAAACTAGATGGTACAGATACAAATGCAACAAAGGGTGTAAACGAGTTGATAATCAGCCTTAAAAGTATATTTGTTGAGAAACAAATATACTTCTACGATGAACGATTTACATCAAAAATAGCCATGCAAACAATGATTATGGCTGGAACATCTAAGAAATACAGAAGAGAAAAAGGAAATATTGACAAAATAAGCGCTGTTATTATCTTACAAGACTGGATGCAAAGCCAAGGTTTGTAAGCAAACAACCAACAAAAAACGAAATATAGAATGTAGTAATCTTTGACTACAGGAAGATCGTAACATCAACCCTACGCTTCAATTTTTTCATCTTCCAACACGTCTGCGTGCCCTTTTGGCGGAAATACCAATGAAAATATGATACTAGACCCTAATATCAACACAATTACATACAACGAATGGGCGGTAGAAAAGCCTATTTCATGTAAATAATCTTTAGCCAACATTTTCGCTCCAATAAATATTAGTAGAAAAGCCAAACCAGTCTTCAAGTAATGAAACATTGGCAACACATTGGCAAGAAAGAAAAACATTGATCTTAAGCCCAAGATGGCAAAAATATTAGAGAAAAACACAATATAAGGGTCTTTTGTAACTGCAAATACGGCAGGCACCGAATCGACTGCAAATATCAAATCAGTAAATTCAACGATCAACAACACCACAAAAAGCGGAGTAATCATTGTTTTTCCCTTGCGGAGAATGAAAAAGTAGTCTTTCACATACTTAGGGAAAACAGGGAAATATTTGGTACTAAACAAAACAATTGGATGCTTGTCTGGATCCATCTTCTCGTCTTCATCTTTAGATAAAAACATTTTCGCACCCGTGTACAACAGCAAAAGACCAAAAATATAAAGTATCCATTCGAAGCGCGAAATTAAAGCCGACCCAGAAAAAATAAAGGTAAATCGCATCACAATAGCACCTAATATTCCCCAAAAAAGCACTTTTTTATAAAATTTCTCTCTCACACCAAAGCTGGCAAAAATCAACATCATCACAAAAATATTATCGACAGAAAGGGCATATTCAACCAAGTACCCTGTGATAAACTCCAATGCTTGGTTGGATCGATAAGCTACAATAGCTTGATCGAAAGTCATGGCACTGAAATCGAGATGCTCATTATATTTGCCAGTTACTTCTTTTAATTTGTCGAAATCGTAAATACCATGTACGATGTTGCCATTGAAAAGCAAAAAAGTATAAAATAAGAGAGCTAAAGCTATCCAAATACCGCTCCAGATGGCGGCAACTTTAAATGTAACAGGCTTACTTTCTTTTGAAAAAACACCCAAATCTAGCAACAAGACACTAACTACGGCAAAGATGAATGAAGAGAAGAATATAAGTTCGTTGCTCATTTTGTAGATTGATATTCGCTTTTATTTTTTTATAAATATATTGAGTAAAAATATTACATACAATACAATAATTTAAACTTACATAAAATTCGACTAAAAAGAAACCCGAATTTCCGCCTTAATATATGTAAGAGCCTGATTTACAGTGTCATAGCTTTTATTCAGATGATTTTCAAATATTTTCTTTGCGAGCTCAATTCCTCTACTTTCCTGTTGCACTTGTTCACCAGAAGTATTGATAAGCGACACAATATCCTCAATTGCCTTCTTCGTTATGTTCCAAGCTTCATCGCTCATGTACACCTGCTGCGACAGATTGTGGTTGTATTCATTTCTAATCTCACTTAACAAAACCTGTTGCAATTGCAGGGAATTGTAAGCAGGATCATTGACCCTTATTATCAGATTATTCAATGAAATTCGCTCCAAAAGTAAACATATACGTTCATAAGCCTGCAATCTGATGGGCAAAATCACTTTAGCATTATCCATCTTCAACTCCAATACTTTTCTATCGTATTCTTTGTTCAAAAAAGACCTTACTACCAAAAATACAGCATATAATACAAGCGTTGCAGGGAGAATTATTTTGGCGAGTTCAAAAATTTGATCCATTTATAGATATTCTAAGCTGAAAGTGGTAAATATTATAGGTTTAGAATTAATATCAAAATTTATCTTTAAAATAGACTTTAACAATGTTTGTGAAAACAGAAATTATTCTTAATACATATTTTATGTTTTGAAACTGAAACGTAAATTACGTGAATTTTATCTTAAAAATAAGTACTTTTATCTAGATTTATAACCACATTATCCTTTCCCAAATTGAAAACAGTTCCCAATTAAATGAATCTGCCTATTAAGATAAGTGAAAATGCTTTTGCTGAGGTAAAAAATATCGTCAGAAATAAAGGCATTGATGTGAATATGGGGCTAAGAATTGGCGTGAAAGGTAGTGGCTGCAGTGGCAACTCCTTCTACTTAGGTTTCGACAACTCAAAAGACACCGATGGTGTTTTTAATATCGATAACGTAAAAATATTTATTGAGAAAAAACACTTTTTGTACCTTGTTGGCATGAAATTAGACTTTGTGGATAATGACACCCAAAGAGGATTTACCTTCGTAACCGAAAATTGAGAAAAAAATGAAAAAAATATTGACAATTGGTTTTTCCCTTTTTGCGATTTTGCTGTTTGCACAAGGTTCAAAAAATGTAATCCAGTTCTCTGGTTTAGTGGTAGGTGGTGATAGTTTATATGGCATTCCTGGCGTATTTATTGCAATTCCCAAAGCTGGTAGAGGCACTATTTCCAATGATGCTGGCTTTTTCTCTATTCCCACTTTGGTAGGCGATTCGCTCGAAATATCTGCCATTGGTTATAAAAAAAGAAAACTGGGCGTACCCAAATCAGATCGCCAAAGCGTAACACTGATAATTGAGATGCAGGAAGATACTACTTTTTATCCGATTGTAGAGATATTTCCTTACCCAACCGAAGATTTATTTAAAAAAGCATTTTTGGCATTGCAGCTCCCAGATCGTGGCATGTATACTAATATGTATGCCAATACAGACCAAATGCTACTTCAAAGACTGATTATCAACTCGGCTATGGGCAGCAGTGAAAACCATAAATATTCATTGCGAAACCAAGTTCTATATCCGGGAGCACCTATTGGCTCTGGAGGTTTGCAAATCTTCAATCCATTTGCTTGGAGCAGTTTGGTAAAATCGATTCGCAAAGGCGATGCTAATAAAAGGCCTGAAGAGTAAGTTTCGCATTTCAAAACTAGAAAATGGCATTTGATTCAGAGAGTACAGAAGATAATTGGCAGGAATTAAGGCAAAAACTATTTCCGTTGGTGGGTAGAAAGCCAGATTTGAATGCCGTGCTTTTTTTAATTGGTATTCAAGAATTGGGACAAGGGCCAAAAACGTATAGCAAAGAAGAAAAACAAGACCTAATGCATATTGCTACTTGTAAGTTGCTTAGCCAAATTGGGTATTTTGAGTTGGAAAGTCTCGACAATGAAGGCTGGCCACATTGGAAAGCCGTAGCAAATGTACCTTATCAACCACTTCGAGATCAAGAGCAAATGCTTAAAGAACAGGCAGTTGAGTACTTCAAAGACATTATCAATTAAGTAATAAAAATGACTAAACTTATTTCATACAACGTAAATGGAATTCGGGCTTCTATTTCTAAAGGATTATTGGAATGGCTTGCAGGAGCAAATCCAGATATTTTTTGTGTGCAAGAATTAAAAGCAAATGAAGATCAAATACCCAAAGATACATTTGAAAAACTGGGCTATCATTCTTACTGGCATTCAGCAGAAAAAAAAGGATACAGTGGTGTAGGTATCTTCACAAAAAAAATACCTTCAAATATAGAAACTGGGTGCGGATTTCTTAAATACGATTGCGAAGGAAGAGTTTTAAGAGCTGATTTTGAAGACTTTAGTGTGATGAACGTGTATATGCCATCGGGTACTTCAGGCACCGAAAGGCAAAATTATAAATACGAATGGCTCGATGATTTCTACGAATATGCGACTAAAATAGCTAAAGAATATCCCAATTTGATAATCGTAGGTGATTACAATATTTGCCACAAAGCCCTAGATATTCATAATCCTGTGTCAAATGCCAAATCTTCAGGATTTCTACCACCAGAGCGTGCTTGGATGGATAAATTGTTTTCCAATGGTTTTGTCGATTCATTTCGTGAGTTTAACAGCGAGCCACATCAATACACATGGTGGAGCCAAAGATTTCCAGCTATTCGAGAACGGAATTTGGGATGGAGAATTGATTATCAAGTAGTTACAGAAACAATGAAACATAGACTAAAAAGAGCAATGATACTTTCAGAAGCAAAACATTCAGACCACTGTCCAACATTTTTAGAATTTGACTAGTTAATTCATCTCAAATAAATGGAAATCAAAGAATTAGAAATATTTGATAACCTGCGGAAATAAATTAGTTTTTACTTGCAAGAATCAGATCAAAAGTAACAAAATTTGCAATTTGACAAATTGCCTATTATCTTAGTATATAATTTTAAATCTTAATTAATGACCTACAATTTAAAAAACACACTTCTATTATTTGGAATTTTACTTTCTGTATCGTGTGCTAAAAAAGAAAATGCTGGAGATTTAGAATTAAAATCTGCACAAGGAGGGCGAAACTACGGGGGAGTATTCCGCATGAACGAATCAGAAAATATTAAAACCCTATTTCCACCTTCGATCACAGATGCTTTTTCGTATCGCATTGCGAACCAAATTTACGAAGGTTTGCTCAAATTCGACCAAGAATACCTAACCCTTAAAAATGGCGTAATCGAAGGTTATTCAGTTTCAGATGATGGGCTTGTTTATACTTTCAAACTAAAAAAAGGTGTGAAATTTCACGATTCAGATTGCTTTGCAGATGGACAAGGGCGTGAACTTA
>JBJXGB010000244.1:0-5544 GCA_046152935.1 Cytophagales bacterium | reverse complement strand
AAAGAGGTTCCAGATGTTGAATATGCCCGCATAAAAGAAGTATTAGACAAAATAGATGTCAATATTATGTCGCCCATCGAGGCATTGCTGAAATTGAACGAAGTGAAGAATTTGATGAAATAATCGGACGAAAACGGAAAAGGATACAGATGCCGCTACATGGCGAAGTGGAATATCGATGAAAATGATTTGGACGGCATGACTACCAAGCCATATTAGCATTAGAAGACAAGAAAATGCCTTTAGCATAGTAAAAATCAATTCTTTTGGCGATTTATTTTCCAGCAAAACCAAATGCCACCTCGGCCATTGTTCGGCTTTATCGAAACCTAGTTTTGTACATTAAGCCAAAACTTTTGAGAAAGTTTTAAACATTAGTTTGATTTGGCGACCATTTAATGCTAGACACCAATTTGTCAAGAACCGGCATCTTCCGTGTTTTTAGGTGAATAGGGCTAAGAAAATCACCGAAAAATCAAGAATTAAGCTTTGGCTGATCGTATTTGGTAACCGACCGCAAGAAAATAATGAATGTGCATTATGCTTTGTCACAAATTTTTTTGAATTATTTTTTATGTGTCAAATTTGTCACAAATTTATTTGTCACAAATATTTTTGTGACAGGATATTTTGTGACAAACGGTGTTTGTGTATATAATTATTTTAGCAAATAGGGCGATAGCATTTTTAGAACCTTCAATTTGTTGTTTCTGAAACGAATAAACTTTTATTTAGTACCACGCCATCTTTTGGCTTAGTTACCCTATAGTTTTGATGAAAAATTAAAACAAACGAGGCAATGGGAGGCTATTTCGGAATTGGTATTTACCACAACAAATCAAAACGCAACATTGGCACGCTTTGGCGTAGTGCCCAATTATTTGAAGCCTCATTTGTATTTACTATTCTGACCAGATACAAATGGCAACCTACGGATACTTTTAAAAGCTATCGCAATGTACCGTTTTTCCACCATGATTCTATTGCCGATTTTCAAAATGCCATGCCTTTCGATTGCGAATTGGTGGGCATAGAACTTACAGACGATGCCATAGATATTGTAGATTTCAAACACCCCAAACGAGCCATTTATTTGCTAGGAGCTGAAGACACAGGATTGCCTCAAGAAATACTGGCCCTTTGCACGAAAGTGATAAAGCTTCCGGGCAAATACAGCATGAATGTATCGACCGCAGGCAGTTTGGTAATGTACGACAGGTATTTGCAGACCCATTTGGGACTGAAAAAGAAAGATTTGGCTTTGATGGAGAATAGTAAATCAAACAAAGTATTTAATGAAAAATTATAAGGACTCCGAAGGTTATAAAGCTATAAAGTGGATAGAGATGCATTTTGGAGAAGCGATTAAAAAAGATATTTGGACTTTGGAGAATTGTTTTGAAAACAAACTTCCAATAGGTACCTCTTTTAATGATATTGAAAGACTTGGATTATATGACGCACGTTATATTTCCATGGAAGATTCAATAGTCATTCATCACAGAAAGGAACTAGATGAAATACGAATACTTTATGCACCAAAGTTCAAAATACAGGCAGATTATTTATCACAATCTCTAACTCAAAAATTCATGTTAGATAAAGAAAAAGTGAAGGTTGTAAAATGTATGAGAATTAAAGAATTTGTTAAAACTAAACTGCGAAACTAAGTTAAAAATGATTTTCTCGGCCATAATTCCAATTGAAGAACTTACTACGACTGAATTAACTCGAAAAAGGCAGTTAGAAGCGGAAATACGCAAAGGGACGGCATATTGTAAATTTGACTTAAATGCCGCTACTGAACTTGTATTTTGGATTAATTACTATATGGGATATGAAAGTACTCCTCAAATCATTGTATTTGAAAGTTCAAAACTTTTAGAAATAGATATGAATTCTCGTCTTGAACGAGGTGCATTACTAAATACGAATATGAGAGATAGTATCTATTTCAAAGACAAGAGAATCGGCAATGTACGTACTCATATTATTAACGCAAATGAAATAGGAGAGGGATTTTTTATAAATTTTAATAACGTGGATGATATTAATTTCTATCACATTATGAACGATATTTCTTCGCCAAGACGTAAACTACTTCAACCATGCATTTTTGAACTACTTTTTCAGGAACTTGAAATATTAATAAGGCAAACTGAAAGTTTCGACTTCACAAGTGATGACCCTTTCGATTCGTCATTTTTTCGTAAAATAGAGAATTTCAGGGCCATTATCGAAGCGTATGAAATAGAAACAGTTTATTCAGATATTGTGGTAAAAATCAGTGACTTATATCGAAAAAGCTATATTGATATGATATTTTACTCCCCCATTTTGACATTAATTTCTAAATGCAAATTAGTTAAGACGTAATAGGATACTCAAAAATCAAATTATTTTAATAAAATGGTGTTAATAGTAGAAGTAAAATTTGAAACAGAAAAGGTATTTGAAAAGCTCATTTTACAAATCAGAAACAATAATTTTGACAATGATTTGGAGGGCGATTTTGAATTCATAATTCCTTCTCTTGAAAAAACCCAAAGGCTAGAAGCAATTCAATCTGAAAAAGAATGGCTTGTTAAAGCGCAAAAACATGAACAAGCTGCTGAAATAGTAGCACGAGAGGGAATACTTTTGAGTGAGATATTAGGTGTAGAAAATCATAAAGATTATTTGATTTATGAAGGTTGGATAAATGAAATTAAAGTGTTTATATTTCGACAAATTTAGTTTATGAATAATATCCAAAATATACTTTCCCTTGTTAATTCTATTTCTGAGAAATATGATAAGATCGCACAAGCAACAGGTGAAAACTTTAATATTTTTAAGGTCTTAGGCGTTCAAAATAGTGAAGTAAGGCTTCATTCAAGACTACTGGCCGAATTACTTAGCCCAAACGGTAATCATGGAAAAGGAGCTGTATTTCTAAAACTGTTTTGCAATCAATTTAAGATAGAAGATTTTGTTACGAAAAATGCTATGGTAAAAATTGAGCGTTTTGTAGGTTACAAAGATGACGAAAAAGCAACTGGCGGGTACATTGATATACTATTAACTGATTCAAATGGAAAGTATATTATTATTGAAAATAAAATTTATGCAGAAGACCAAGATAAACAACTTTTAAGGTATTATAATTTTGGCAGGCCAAATATTTCAAAATTGATTTATCTAACTCTCGATGGTTGCGAGCCAAGTGCAGGAAGTAAGGGAAATTTGAACGTTGATGAGCATTATTTTTGTCACTCTTACAAGTTTGATATTATTGAATGGTTAGAACAATGCCACAAAGAAGCTGCTAACCATGCTATGCTTAGAGAATCAATAGTACAGTATATTCATTTATTGAAACATTTAACAAACCAATCAAATAATCATATTATGGTAAGTGAAATCTCAAAAATTTTAAGTTCAACTACTGAAAATATTAAATCAGCAATTGAAATAAAAAATTCAATCAACCAAATAGTTGATCAGATTCTTCCGAAAGTTTTACAAAATCTAAAACAGTTTGCATTAGAAAACGAATTGATATTTTCGTCTGGAGAAAATTTCAACGACTCAGGTTATGGGTTTTACTTCAAACCCAAAAATTGGTCTCACGTCAAAATTGGTTTTGAATTTGAAAAGAGCAATAAAAGGGATTTTTTCTATGGAGTTGTTTTTGAAAATCAAAAAGCAGTGCCAGAAATCGTTGAAAGCATTAAAAGTCATTTACCAACAGAAGAGAACACCTATGAAAATGTTTGGCCGTATTGGGATAAATTTCCATTCTATGATTGGAATACTGATGAATCAATAATAGCAGTTTCCAATGGGGGCATCGAAAATTTAATCAAGGCTAAAACCAAAGAGATAATTGAAAAATTGAACAGTATAAATTCTCTTTAGTTTAATCCTTTCTACGATTTTTTTTAACAATTTTAAGGCCGTCTCAACCGTTTGAAGGTGTTATGTATAGATATCAGTATGACTTCAAATTTAATTTTTGCACTGAAAGGGATAAAACTACAATGGCACTAACCCACGCCACCCTTTGGCTTAGCTACCGCAGATATTTGCAAAAAAAACAAATATCTATATTATGGTTCTTCCTCAAGTGTCTGATTCTAAGGCAATTTTTCTGCAAATTATACAAGAAATTGAACAAGCAAGTAAAGCTGAAAACGGTGTTACTGGCTTAAGAAGTGGCTTTACAAGGTTAGACGGACTCACCAAAGGTTTTCAAAATGGTCAAGTGACCATCGTTGGAAGTGAAGAAGCTATGGGGAAAACAGCTTTTTTGATGGCCATCGCCAGAAATATTGCCTTCGCTGAAAGAAAAGTTTGTGCTTTCATTTCTTGCGAACATAACGAATTAAGCCTAATGCGAAGATTAATCAGTGCTGAAGCTGAAATTCACTCTGAACATATATCAAAAGGCGTTCTATCTCTTGCTGAATGGACTAAAATAGCAAATTTGGAAAACAGTTTGCCTTGGGGAAATTTGATTCTTAAAACTCCTCCGTTTATTACACTTGACGATTTACTTATTCATTGCTGGGAATTAAGATCAAAAAACAATGTGGATTGTATCATTATTGATAGCTCTTCTTTTTCTAAAAATATCAGCAACATAAATTATTCAGCAATTTTAAAAGCACTTAAGACCTTAGCTGTTGGACTAGATATCCCAATTATGTTATCCTACCCACTCAAGAATTTAACATCTCGAAACCCATACGTAGACCTTGGGCTGGATGATGAATTCCATAAACCTAAAATGGAACATTTTTATTCAGATTTAGAGACGGTGCTTATTTATGCGGACCTGGTGATGCTATTGTACCGCCCCGAATATTATGGAATAATAACGTTAGATGAATTTGGAATGTCTAGGCAAAAAGTTGCAGAAGTTATTGTACCAATTAATAGAAATGGTTCAAGCGATACTATTAAATTGAAATATTTAGGTAGTATGAGCAAATTTATGAATCATGAATGTGATTAATAACCCACGACATCCTTTGGCTTAGTCATGGCTTTTCTTTGTGGTATTATTCACCATTAAAAAAACCAATATGCGTATTTCAACTATTTATTTACTGATTCTGCTTGTTTCTATTTGTTTGTTATTCACAAAATGCTCCAAACCCCTTGATTCAATTTCAAATCAAACTTGGGAAGGTGGAATCATCCGAACTGAAGATGAAAAAATGCTTTCTAAAGCAAAAATGCTCATCAAAGTAGACACTTTTTTCATATTTTCAAATGCCGTTTTTGGTGCTGAAAACGACACTCTTTTGGTTGAGAGATTAGAAGAAAAGCAAATGATAGTCAATCTAAAAAACATGGATAAGTCTATGAATTGGCGAGTGGCTATACAAACTTCGAAAGAAAAGCCTAATCAACTAATACTTAACGGTGGCGATTTTTATATAAATTTTGAAAAAGCCACAAATGACATATTTCAAGATGATCAACTATCATTTTATCTAAACCAGCCAGTTTCTAATTTGACTTTTATGTATCTGTTTGGCGTTTATACAGGAGAAT
>JBJXGB010000242.1:0-23883 GCA_046152935.1 Cytophagales bacterium | reverse complement strand
CGTGCAATATGTTTGATTTGTTTTTCCAAGAAACCACCAAATTGCTGACAATCGCAGCCACAAATCCGATTACAATTGACGATGGCACTGTAACAAAACCACATGCAGGCGTAATGGCCACCAAACCGACCACAGCACCTATACAAAACCCCAAAGCTGAAGGTTTTTTGCCTTTTAACACATCAAACAAAACCCATGTAAGGCCTGCGGCTGCTGAAGCTGTGTTGGTAGTGGCAAAGGCACTCATGGCCAAATTGCCCGCACTAAATGCGGAGCCGCCATTAAATCCAAACCAGCCAAACCAAAGCAAACCTGTGCCCAATAGCACAAATGGCACATTGGCTGGTGCGTGAGGGTCGCTCCCTTTGTCTCCCTTTAAATAAATAGATGCGGCTAAAGCCGCCAAACCTGCCGACATGTGAACCACAGTACCTCCTGCAAAATCCAAAACACCCAATTTGAATAAAAAGCCTTCTGGATGCCAAGTCATGTGGGCCAACGGTGCATAAATGAAAATACTGAAAAGGCACATAAACAATATATAAGATTCAAATCTGATTCTTTCAGAAAAGGTACCACTAATGAGCGCGGGCGTGATAATGGCAAATTTTAACTGAAAAAAGGCAAACAAAGCCAACGGAATAGTGGGCGCAAGCGACCAAGGTTTGCCGTCCATTACGTTACTCAACATAAAAAATGTTGATGGGTCACCTACAAAACCGCCAATTGTGGTGCCAAAAGCAAGACTAAAGCCAAATACCACCCAAATAATACTCACGATACCCATAGCAATGAAACTTTGCAGCATGGTCGTGATGATGTTTTTATTGTCGATCATTCCCCCATAAAAATAGGCCAAACCAGGTGTCATTATAAATACCAAAGCAGAGGCAACCAGCATCCAAGCCACATCGCCTGTTACCAAACCCTCTGTGATGGCTGGACCAGGAACGCCCGGATAAACCAAAGCCAAAATAACGACACCGAGTAATACAAAAAATGGAGCAATAGATTTTTTCATCTTTTTAAATACTTTTTTTTAATGAGTTTAAAACAGATGGCAAAAATATAAAAAATATACTTTTTATTAATAAATATGTTGATTTTTCGTTAGATAAAATATAAAATGAGTAAAAAATCCATCTATAAATACCGAATTTAGATTTTTTGCGAACTAAAAAGAGATTTTTTGAGGTACCTAGCGTTCCCAATTACAGCAAAATAAAAAGAGCTCGCTCGGAAGAAAGGGCAAGGTTTTTTAAAATCTGTGGTAGATTTCAAATACAATTCAATTGCAGGAAATAAAAAATCCTGCCAGAAGCAGGATTTTTTATTCATTATACAACCTTTATAAACAAATTTTTAGAAATTCTCGCCATGTTGGCTAAAATCGGAACCAGTTTTAAACTCTTCAGCAGACACTTTTAAAGGCGAAATTTTATCTGTGATGAACAATAAAATATAAGACCCAACAAAAGCAAAAGCACTTACTACGCCCAAAGCTGCCAAGTGTATTAAAAATAAATTGGTTTCACCATAAGCCAAGCCATTGCCAGTAGTATTGGCTGCATTAATGGCGGTGTTTGCAAAAATACCTGTCATCAACATACCTACCATGCCACCTACACCGTGACAAGGAAATACATCCAACGTATCAGAAAGGCTTGATTTTGCTTTCCAAGTAGCAACAATATTGCTAATGATAGCTGCAAAAACTCCAATGAAAATACTTGATGGAATGGTCACAAATCCGCAAGCGGGCGTAATGGCAACCAAACCAACTACTGCTCCAATACAGAAGCCAATAGCTGAAGGTTTTTTGCCTCTTACCACATCAAACAAAACCCAAGCCAAACCAGCAGCAGCAGAAGCTGTATTTGTAACAGCAAAAGCACTCACAGCCAAACCGCCTGCACCCACCGCGCTACCTGCGTTGAAACCAAACCAACCAAACCAAAGCAAGCCAGTACCTAAAAGCACAAATGGAACGTTTGCTGGTGCATGAGGATCAGTAGCTTTATCGCCTTTCAAATAAATAGATGCTGCTAATGCTGCTAAACCTGCCGACATGTGAACTACAGTACCACCTGCAAAATCTAGCACACCTAGTTTGAAAAGCAAACCATCTGGATGCCAAGTCATGTGAGCCAAAGGAGCATAAATAAATAGACTAAAAAGCACAATGAACAATATGTACGACTCAAATTTTATTCTTTCAGAAAAAGTACCACTGATCAAAGCAGGTGTGATAATGGCAAATTTGGCTTGAAAAAGGGCAAATAATGCCAACGGAATAGTTGGTGCTAACGACCAAGGCTTGCCATCGAGCACTCCTTGAAACATAAAAAACGAGCTAGGATTTCCGATAATACCGCCAATCGATTCGCCAAAAGAAAGGCTAAAACCAACCACTACCCAAAGCACACTTATTACCCCCATAGCAATAAAACTTTGAAGCATGGTAGTGATAATATTCTTACTATCTATCATACCACCATAAAAATAGGCCAAACCAGGTGTCATCAAAAGTACCATAGCCGTGGCCATAAGCATCCATGCAATATCGCCTGCCACCAAGCCCTCAGTTACAAACGCACCGGGCACAGACGGGAAAATGAAGGCTAACAAACTAATACCTATAAGTAAGGCAAATGGGATAATAGATTTTTTCATTTTTTAAAGAATTTAGTTTTTAACTGAATGGTTTAATTGTGGAGTAAATATATAAAAATATCCCACTTTATGCAATAGTAGTCTTAAAATTTACACTATATTTTAAAAATAAATAATAAAATAGGAGTACAAGGCTGTTTTTAATACCTCAATTTGATTTTTTTAGTACTTTTTAAATTTGTATCGAACGAAGAAAAAGACGAGGATATATGATTTTGCATTGAAAATGCTAAACCGAAATGCTCCAATTTCTATCAGTTTTTTCCCTACTAAAAAATTTAGCTCACGTTTGAAAGCCAGACAACTGTCGGCATTGATGCCCTTTTATTGGTTATCAAAATATCTTTTGAAAGGGATCTTAGAAGTGCCCCCTAGTAACAATAAAAAATCCTGCCAGAAGCAGGATTTTTTATTAGAGTACAACCTTTATAAACAAACTAAACAATATTTACTGCAACAACAATTTTTAGTATTTGTAGATGAATGCAAGGCCAAAAGTGGTTTGCGTTTCCGAGCCACCTGTGAATTTGGTAGGGTCGGCTGGGTCTAATGTAGATAAACCATCTTTATTTTCATAAAAATTAAACTTTGTCCCATTAGCAAATTTTGCGCTTGCGGCATCAAATCTGATTTCTGGTTTAATAATTAAGTGTCCGTCAGCCAATGTAATTGGGGCCGTAAGCGTAGCACTATTATTTACAACACCATAAGGACTGTTGACACCAAATGATAAATAACGCATACCTTTTTCATCATTGAAGTGTTCCAAACGTGCGCCAATACTTATCATGTCGTTGATTTTGAAGTTTGGGTAAACTGCAACGCCCCACCAGCCGCCTGACTTCCCAAAAGTACCATCTGCGAATGCGATATTATCGTCTACATTACCATCAGCATCGGCATCGAAGCCTTTATCTTTAGTGTCGTACACATACATACCGTAAGCAGCGTTCAAACCGAGATAAAATTGTTCAGTGATTTGGTAACCAGTTGTTAAATCAAATAAAAATCTATTGTAAGGAGCTGGTGCTGCAAATACTAGAGGAGAGGTGCCACCTAAAGTTGGATCAACTTCTCTTTTTGTGGGATTGACATAAAATCCATCGTCATTGTGCCCACCTATTGCGTTTAAGTATATATTCCAACCATCAACAGGTTTGATGTAAATCTGCCCAATAATAGATTTTTGCGTTTTCCAATCTGTCAAAGCATCCCAGTTATTTACCAAACCTACCATTATCCCAAAGTTATCAGAGAAGGCATAATTTGCTTTTGCACCAATGTGATAGAACGGACCATTATTGAATAGATTTGATAATGAGTAATGAAAATTAACAGGAGCATCGATCACCTCGTAACCAATATGAGTGCCAAATTGTCCCACCGTTAAGCTAAGTTTATCAGTAAATTTATAAGTAAAATATGCTTGCTTGATTGCCATCGAGTTTCCGTACAATAAATTTCTACCTGCTCCATTACCAGATGGATAATAGCCAAGGGGATTGAATCCAGTGTTTCCAAAATTACCAAGTGCAGCATTTGGGCCAAATGTCAAATCGATCACCATTTCAGACTTGGCATTTGAATATGCAAACTTTGTTTGGACAAGACCAAGTGAAAATTGGTCTGTCAATCTATCAAAAGCTCTGCCGGCACCAGAAGTACCACCTAATAATCCTGAAGCAGGCCTATTCAAAGCAGTTAAATAATAGCTATCGATATAGCCGCTTACAGAAAACTTTCCTTCTTCTTTTTTGGGTGCTTCTGCAGTTTCTTGGGCAAAGCTAAAAGCAGTTGCCATTACACCAGCCGCAAACAAGTAAATTGACTTTTTCATAGAAAATGAGTTAGAATTATTAAATAGTAAAAGATTAAATTTCAAACAAAAATATGTAAATAAATTGTAATACCAATAAAATTGGCTAAAATTTTAACATCTTTTTCAAAAATAGTATACTAAAACTAAAAATGAGGCTATATTTTTGAGCAATAAAATTGAATATAACAATTAATACTATGCAAAATAATATGATTTTTCTTTTAAACATCATAATACACCATCAAGAAAAGACTATTTTTGACAAAAGGATCAAAATTATTGCCTGAATGTCTAAAAAAGGAACATGTAATTGATAAGTAGCCTCATATTATATGTTGCCTTCAGCATTTTTTATATTATTTGTAAAAAAAAGGTACTAAAAAAACGAAAAAGCTAGTTTTTGATATCGAGTAATCGCGTGTTTCAACGGGGGAAATTTACGCTATCAATAGAAAGAAAACGATATATATATTCTGACAAAAACTAGAAACTTAACTTAATACCAGTGGCAAGACTAATCATTCAAACCACCACATAGTCAATATTTCTGTTTATCGATTTGAGGCTAAACCCTAAATGCTAGTTGAAAGCACTGTTTAGTTCAACATTGCACCTACAATTTTAAGTTGCGATCAAATAATTGTAAGAAACAATGTAATTATATTGGTTTTTATGCAATATATATTTATGTTTGAAATCAAATCAGTCACATATTATCATCTATTTATATGTCAAAACTTAAAAATATCATTAAGCAACTTTCAGACAACGATTACCAAACCATATTTGGTAACTTGATGGACAATAGTGCAGAAAAATCGGCTATGTTGCTCAAATATTTGAAGGAAAAGCTGCTAAATGATGCGAAGATAATGTCGGAGCTGGATGTAAACCCAAATGCGTATTACACGCTACGTTCGAGACTAAATGAAAAAATAGAAGAGTACTTGGTAACCCAAATGGAAAGCCCAAAGACTGATATTTTGAAAAAAGTGGCAAGTATTAATGAGATGATGTTTACCAAAAAACGCACGATCGTTTTGGCTACTCTCAAAAAATTAGAAAAGGAACTCATTGATTTCGATTTGTCGAGCGAGCTTATTATTGTTTATAAATCGCTCAAAAAGCTCAACGTAAACACCCCCGATCAATATGTGTATTCTCAATTATACAACAAGCACGTGGCATACACACTTGCTCTCGACAAGACAGAAGATATATTGGCCGAATATTTCAAAAAATACGGTACCTATTTTCTCACTGCAGAAGATGTAGTAAAAGAGGAGCTTACACTATTATTGAATGAAATCAATAATATGGCTAGGCTTTACCAATCGCACAGACTATTTGTATACAATTGCTGTGCAAGTATTTTCCATAAAATGTATGTAGATGCTAATGTAAGAATAATAGATGTAGACCAAGAGGAAATATCGATCGAAGATGCCTTTGAAAAAATCGATTTGATAATGGAAACCTACGCAACAGATCCAAACTATCACCATTTAAGGTTGGTATTCGATTTTTTGAAAATGTTGTACTTTGGTATCAAAAAAATAGTACGCAAAAGCGACAAACATTTCAATGATGTAAACGAATATGCAGCCATATTCTTATCAAATTACAGCCTTTACACATTTTCGCCAATGTTCTTGCTCGCAAAAATAGAGCGAAATATGAGAGATGAGCAGCCAAATGATGTATTAGAAAACTACAAAATTCTATTTAGTGAATTTGAAAGCGATCCAAAAGACTTGGCTTCTTATATGGTGCTTACTTTTTACAAGATTTTCTGCTATTTCAATGCCGAGAAATTTGATCTGTGTGCCAAATCTATCCACACGATACTCAATGAAGTGAGTTTAAAAAGATACCAAGATATTCAATTAGAAATAAAAACTTTTTTGTCGCTCCAATATTGCTTGCTAGACGATTTCGATCTTTTCAACCAATTGATGAACAGCATACAACGTCAGGTGAGGATGATGGGTAAAAAGCGATTAGAACATATCGTACTTATCTGCAAAATTATGAAGGTATCGCTAAGTGCGGGTGCAAATCGCCAAAAAGCTGCCAAAATCAAAATGCTTTCTTCAAGGTTGAATATGGAAAAAGTACCCTATTTTTCGCCCTTCAAACACATCAACTTCAAAGACGAGTTGTTAAATAAGTTGAGTTTGTAGCTTTTTTGACTTTCATAAGTAGACACTACAAGGCATCTGTTTTGTTTGAACTGTTTGATACAGCGCATAAAAAAGGCTTCTTTCGAAGCTTTCTTTATGCTATTCAGCATCTGTTTCTGCAAATTTTATCAAACTCTCTTGCGTAAGTGGCTTATTGAGGTATTTGAGAATGTACTTGTTCTTTTTCGATTTCGTGATATCTTTCGGATCGAGCGATGAGGTAAGCATTATTATTTTGCAATATTCTTTGGTATCATTTGATAGTTTTTCAAATTCATCGATAAACTGAAAGCCATCCATGATGGGCATATCGATGTCTAAAAATATCAATTCGGGCAGAAATTTAGGAGCACCATCTTTAATTTTCTCAATATTTTTAAGATACTCTAAAGCACTTTTTGCTCCAGAATGGATAAAAATATTATCTGACATATTGATAGACTCAATCATTTTTTGGTTAATGAGATTGTCTATTTCATTGTCGTCAATTAGCATTACAGCATTTAATTTCTTGACATTTTTCATGGCGTATTCGTTCAAAAAGTGTACGATTATACTTCAAATATATACTTTATTAGCTAAATCAACAATATATTAATTAGGAAAAGTAAGAGATAGTCATATATTATCACAGAAAGAGTTAAACATCGAACTGCAATCCTTGTGCCAATTCGGTCTTTCCACTAAAATTGATAGTATTGGTTTGTCTTCTCATATATGCTTTCCACGCATCTGAGCCAGATTCTCTGCCACCGCCTGTTTCTTTTTCTCCGCCAAAAGCGCCTCCAATTTCGGCACCTGATGTAGCTATATTTACATTGGCAATGCCACAATCTGAGCCCAAGTGACTTAAAAATATTTCGGATTCGATAATACTATTAGTAAAAATCGAAGAAGAAAGTCCTTGTTTCACATTATTCTGCAGGGCAATTGCATCTTCGATTTTCCCTTTATAGCGTATCATGTACAAAATGGGTGCAAAAGTTTCTTCCTGCACTGTTTCAAAATGATTTTCAGCTTCAATAATGGTTGGACATACATAATTGCCCATTTCGGGCATCGATTGATCGAATTTTTTGCCTCCAGTCAATAAAACTCCTCCCTCCTTTTGTGCTTTTTGTACCACTTCAAGAAATCGATTTACTGCTGCTTGATCTACCAATGGACCAATCAATGTGTTTTTATCCATTGGGTTGCCAATTCGCAACCTTGAATACGCCTCTAAAAGCATATTTTTCACTTTATCGTACACTTTTGTGTGAATAATTAACCTCCTAACCGAAGTGCAACGCTGCCCTGCAGTGCCGACAGCACCAAATAAAACGGCTCTGACTGCCATTTTTATATCTGCGTTAGGGGTAATAATCAGTGCGTTGTTGCCTCCCAATTCTAAAATCGATTTGCCAAGTCTTTTTCCTACAGCCTCGCCTACTTTTTTACCCATTTCTGTGCTTCCAGTGGCTGAAATTAAGGGAATGCGAAAATCATTGGCCATTCTGCTGCCTATTTCTGCATTTCCTATCACTAAATTAAACACACCTTCGGGTATTTTATTAGCCTTCAAGACATCAGCGAGAAGATTTTGACAAGCGATGGCAGTTAAAGGTGTTTTTTCAGATGGTTTCCAAATGCAAACATTGCCACAAACGGCTGCCAGCATGGCATTCCAAGCCCAAACGGCCACTGGAAAGTTGAAGGCCGAAATGATACCTACAATACCTAAAGGATGATATTGCTCATACATTCTATGCCCGACCCTCTCTGAGTGCATGGTAAGGCCATATAATTGGCGTGAAAGCCCTACCGCGAAATCGCAAATGTCGATTATTTCTTGCACTTCGCCCAGGCTTTCTTGAATGGTTTTGCCAGTTTCGATGGTGATGAGTTCGCCTAAAGCTTGTTTATTCTCCCTAAATTCATTGCCTATTTGGCGAATAATTTCGCCACGTTTGGGAGCAGGAAGCATTCTCCAATTTGGAAAAGCCAATTGTGCATTTTGAACTACCATTGCATATTCTGCTTCGCTAGCCAATTGCACAGAAGCCAAAAAAGAATTGTCGATAGGCGTATGAATATCTATTTTGGCATTTGAAAGCCCCATTTTGCCCCAAACCAAGCCAGTACTCCACGAGGGATTGGTTTTGATGATACCCAAAGCAGAAAGATAAATATGGTATTTGGATATCGACAAGGGTGGTAGGATTTAGGGTTATTTTAGCAAAAATAAAAAATCCTCTCGTTGAAACAAGAGGATTTTTTGTATTTAGACAGCTTCGGCAGCATTCATTATTTCATTTTGTATTCTGATGGATTCGCCATGTATCGATTGCAGGTAGTTTTCAACGAAATCTTGCGAAAGTCCTTTTTTCTTGCCTTCCTCTACACTATTTTGTACAACATCTTGCCAACGATTTGATTGTAAAATGGTAATGTTGTTGTCTTTTTTATACTGGCCGATTTCTTTGGCTACTTCCATGCGTTTGGCTATTAAATTGAGCAAATCTTTGTCGATGCTATCAATCATATCGCGCAATTCTTCCATTTTGTTGAGTACAAATGGATCGGAAGTGGTACGATCTCTTATCACCAAATCGTTCAAAATTCTTGCCAACTCGCTTGGCGTGACTTGTTGTTTTGCATCAGAAAGTGCCACTGCTGGGTTTCTATGAGCTTCGATCATAAGGCCATCATAGTCCAAATCCATTGCTTTTTGAGCTACTTGTTGAATGAATTCGCGCGTACCACAGATATGGCTTGGGTCGCAAATCATTGGCAACATTGGTATTCTTCTTCTCAATTCGAGTGCTAACTCCCACTGTGGTTTGTTTCTATATTCAGATTTGATGGAAGTAGAAAAGCCACGGTGAATAGCACCTAGTTTGGTAATTCCAGCTTTATTTAAACGTTCCATACCACCGATCCACAGCTCTAGGTCTGGATTTATTGGATTTTTAACAAAAACTGGCACATCTACACCTTTGAGTGCATCGGCAATTTCTTGCATTCCAAACGGATTTACGGTAGTTCGTGCTCCGATCCAAAGTATTTGTACGCCCGCTTTTAAGGCTTGCTCTGCGTGTTGCGCATTGGCAATTTCGGTAGCCACTGGCTTTCCAACGGCTTTTCCTGCACTTGTAAGCCAAGACAAGCCTTCCATTCCTATGCCTTCAAATGTGCCAGGACGAGTACGTGGTTTCCAAATACCAGCACGAATAATCGACACCTGTGGTGCGTATTTGGCAATATCCAACACTGTTTCCATTACTTGCTCTTCGCTTTCGGCACTGCATGGGCCCGAAATAATGATTGGAGCTTTTAAATTATAACCCCATTTTTCAACAGGCACTAAGTCTAAATCTATTTCCATTACTACTAATATGATTGAATTCTTTTAAAGAAAAGTCTGCAAAGATAATTTGAAATAATTAAAATATGAATAATTGAAGGAAATATTGAAATGGTAGTTGGTTTTAATGGTTGCTAAGTATGGCAACTATTAAATTCAACACGAAACCTTGCTTGTTCGATTGGGTCTTCAACAGTTGCTAACGTTTCAAAAACTATTCTGCCAATCCCAAATCAATTTGTCTTTTGGCTAAATCTGCACCTTTCACAACTATTCTTATTTTATCTCCAAAAGTAATAACCCGATTGTGTTTTCGACCTACTACTCGATAATTGGTCAAATCTAAATCATAAAAATCGTCTGTCATTTCTTGAAAGCGAATCAAGCCCTCACATTTGGTTTCGATAATTTCGGCAAAAATACCCCATTCTGTAATTCCTGAAACAATGGCATCAAATTCTTGACCTATGACTTTTAGCATAAATTCTGCTTGTTTGTATTTGATAGAAGCCCGTTCTGCCTCAGCCGCTACTTTTTCCATATCAGAAGAATGCTTACATTTTTCCTCAAAAGCCTTCTTTTCTATGTTTGCAATATCATCTTTGAGGTATTTTTCAATCAAACGATGCGCCATCATATCCGGATATCGCCTGATCGGAGATGTAAAATGTGAATAGTGATCGAATGCCAGACCAAAATGTCCCATGGCATCGGTAGTATATTTGGCTTTTGCCATGGCTCGCACAGCCAAGTTCTGTAGCATATTGCCTTCTGGTTTCGACTCCACTTCCTCCATCAAAGAATTTAGTTCTTTCGATACATTATTGCTTTCTGCATCGAGTTTGTAGCCAAATTTCTTAGCAAAAATGGAGAATGAACGCAGTTTCTCTACATCAGGCTTGTCGTGGGTACGGTAAACCATGGTATTTTTCTCTTTGCCAGCTTTGTAATCAAACACAAATTGAGCTACTCGTTTATTTGCCAAAAGCATAAATTCCTCAATCAATTTATGGGCATCTTTTCGCACTTTCGGAAATACGCCTAAAGGAGCACCGTTTTCGTCCAACTTGAATTTTACTTCTACAGTCTCAAAATTTATGGCTCCTTTCTTAAATCTTTCTACTTTAATCAACTTAGCCAAATCGTTCATGAGTTTGATTTCGTCATGCAGTTCACCTTCGCCAGCTTCAATAATTTCTTGCACTTCTTCATAACTAAATCGTCTGTCGGAATGAATTACAGTTTTACCAAACCATTCTTTTCTGATTTTTGCATTTGCATCCAGCTCAAACACGGCAGAAAATGTCAATCGATCAACATTGGGCTTTAGCGAACACAAATCATTTGAAAGCTTTTCGGGAAGCATAGGAATGCAACGATCTACTAAATAGACAGATGTAGCTCGTTTTTGGGCTTCGCTTTCCAATTTAGAATTCAATTGAATATAATGGGTGACATCGGCAATATGAACACCAATTTCCCAATTTCCGTTTTCGAGTTTTTGAATAGACAGAGCATCATCAAAGTCTTTGGCATCGATTGGGTCGATAGTAAATGTGAGAATATTTCTAAAATCCCTTCTCTTTTTCAATTCATCAGTACCTAAATTCCAAGCAATGGCGTTCGCTTCATCGTCTACCTCTTTAGGAAACTCTACGGGCAAGCCAAATTCAGCCATTATCGAGTTCATCTCTGTATTGTTATCGCCCGATTTGCCCAATACTTTGGTCACAATTCCTTTAGGATTTTTGCCATTTCTACTCCAGCCATCCAATTTCACCAATACTTTGTCGCCATCTTTTGCCTCCATTGTATCGTCCAACTCTACCATAAAATCGCTGTGCATTTTCTTTGAATCTGGCACTACGAATGCCACAGCTCTTTGCACCTGAATTCTTCCTACATATTCTTCACGCTTCCTTTCGATAATTTCAATCACCTCTCCTGTTACCCTGCCATCATCTCTTACTTTTCTAGGCGCTACCAGCATGATTTTTACTGTATCTCCATCGAAAGCTTCATTCAAATTTTCTGCTGGAACGATCACATCTTCTTCAAGGCCTGGCACCATCACGTAAGCAATTCGCATATTCACAAAATCGACCACGCCTTCTAGCACTTCTGGTTTGAAGGCAGATTGGTAGCCACTATCTTCGATCAAAACAGCTTTTTTATCCAATACCAATTTGTCGATAGCTGAAAACAAGGCTGAAATGTGTTTTTTTTCTCTTAGTTTCAATATTTTTACTAATTCTCCTTTGGTAAATACTTCATCAAAATTCTTGTCTAAAAAATTTTGCAGTTCTTTTATTACCTGCCCGTTGGCATGTGAATTGGCTGGTTTCCTATCTCTATTCTGGTTGGCTTTTCTCGACATTATACTTTGTAGCTAAAAATCAAAGCTACTGTTTTTATGGGTAGATTTGGAATAAGTTGTGAAAAATAAGGAATGGTAACTGGCAAGGTCGAACTGTGCTTGTACACAATCAAAGTTTTCAAAATATTTGAGGTATCACCTTTACTAAAGTGAAAAATGCATCAATTATTTATTATTTTCTCCCACAATTGCGAAAAAACAAATTTCTTTACACCTTTAATTGTACATCGTAGTATAACACCTAATTGCTGAAAAATACCAAATTCCTATTTATGAAAATAGCTCAATTCATCAATAATGTAACCCATACAGGTGTTTCAAATGCCAATTCCGATGCCGAAAGCAAGCAGATAATAATTACAAACTATTTGTCAATCATCATTTGCATAATTTGTATCATCGGAACGACACTGAGCTATCTCGATCGTTATACCACAGCATTCTGGACTTATTTCACATTTTTTTTCATTCAGTTTATCATTTTTTGGCTTCAAAAAAAAGGTTTCACACTCGCAACCAGAATACTTTTATCGACACTCCCCCAATTGTTTTTGGTAGTCCCCATTTATATAACGCAAAATTTGAGTCAGCTTTATGTCGATCATTTCCATGTGTTGTTGGCTACTGGGCTCATTCCAGCTTTGGTTTTTTTTAATAAAAAAGATTCTCTGTGGCTAAATTTAGGCATTGCGTATAGTTTGCTCTTTATCATTGCTTATGATACGATTTTAGGCTTCAATAGCTCGCCAAATCTAAAATTCGAGCATTTTGATGCCACTTTCTTGAAATTTAAAGTAAGGCAATTGATGCTTTATTTCATCATCGCAGGTGGCTATTTGGTAAAGATAAAACTGAGCCAACACTTTGAAATTAAACTTAGTGAATCCAATATAGACCTATCTGAAAAAAATAAAAAAATCAACAATATCGTTGGGGCGATTCAAATTCAAAATGAAGAACTGCAAGCCCAAAAGGAAGAAATGCGTTCTCAAAATGACGATCTGCAGCTCAAACAGCAGGAAATAATTGATATTAATGGAAGAATTGAAACGCATATTCAAACATTGATGTCACTTACAAAAAGTAGAAATCTGAAAAAAGGCGACTTGGCAAATGCATTGGCAGAAATTTGCAAAGTCACAGCAAATACGCTCAAAATACAAAGGGTAAGCATTTGGGAATACGATTGGCGGTCGAAAAGTATTGTTTGCAAAAACCTGTACGAAACCATCGCAGACAGTCATTCTTTTGGCGTTGAACTTCTAGAAAGGGATTTCGCACCCTATTTCGATGCTATTACCAATGAGAATATCGTTGCGGCCAGCAACGCTTATTTGCATCCTGTAACTTCGTGTTTTGCAGAAAATTACCTAAAGGCCAACAATGTTTGCTCTGTGCTAGATGCCCCTTATTTCATCAATACTGAATTTTCGGGAATAATATGTTGCGAAACTGTTGGTAACTACAAAAGCTGGACTGGCGATGAAATCGTATTTGTAAAATCGGTTGCCGACCTTATTTCTGTGTCGTACGAAGCCACTGAAAGGAAAAAAGCCGAAGATAGAATACGGGTACAAAAAGAGGAAATCGTAAGTAAAAATGAAGCCCTACTACTTCAGCAGGAGAGAATAAAGCTAATAAATGAGCAATTGGAACAAAAAGTACATGAACGAACCAACCTACTTGAACGCAAAAATACACAATTGCAAGAATACACCTACGTAAATTCGCACCTGCTTCGAGGACCATTGTGCAGAATCTTAGGCATTATTTACCTTTTAGAACACAATATGGTCGAAGATTCAAACATCGATTTCTTAATTCACCTTAAAGAATCTGCCTCTGAATTAGATGAAATGGTAAAAAAAATTACCAGAAATCTTGAAATTGAGCATCCACAAAGTATGGAAGAAATATTGGGTGCCAATAAAATCAATGCAAACTGATATATCAATTGTCGTAGCGAACCAAGGTAAAAACCCTGCTCAAATTAAAACCAAAGCGTATTGACCTAAATCCCGCCTCGAAAGGACTTGTATTATAGCCTATAAATTGGTGTTCGATCATGCCAGTAGCATTGGTAAATAACAAATGATATACGTGCCCCCCTGTTTCAATTTCCCAACCAATGGCAGCCACTGAGGTTTGAAATTGTGCATCTAATTGATTAGGAAAGGTGTAGTAGTATTCGCCAACGACACCAAATCTTTTGGTTAATTTGTAGCGTATTGCCGCTCCCAACGAGAAAACACTGTTTTTATCAGCAGCACTTAAAGTTAAATTTCGGTGAATGAATGTAGGCATCAACTGCACAGAAAAGGCAGGGCTGAACTTTCTGGCAATTATCAATTGGCTTGTGTAAAACAATCGGTAGCGAAAAGCATCCGTTTCATCATAATTATTTGATGATTTTATGGCTGTTGAAGCAAAAAGTGAAAGACTGATAGGCATATTTATAAGCCCAGTCGATTGCCTTAGCAATTTATATTTCAAATAACCGTCATAAGCTTTTTGCCCAAAAGGCTCGCCACCACCGCCACTGCGACCGATGCCAACAGTCAATCGATTGGTGATACCGTAATCAAATCCAAAGTGAATTCCTGCTCCATCTAAACCAAAAAAATCGTAAAAACCTTGGTCAATTGGCGAAAAACGGTGTTGAAACATTACCTGCAGTACACCTTTGCCCAAACCTTCAATCGATTGGCTGTTCAAAGTGCGAGTGCCTTTGAAGGTTGCAAAGGCGTAATCAGTTTTCTTTTCTTCCGATTCAGTCATCAACTGGTCTAAGTCTTGCCCAAATCCGAGTGTGAGCACGAATACTGAAAACGACAAGCAAAAGCTACTTTTTATAAGGTTCATAAGTAAGGTTTAAGGTAGTTTTTACATGCTCAGCTATTTTTTGAAACACTATTTTTGGTATTTCAATTTTATGATCTGCCAACGCAATGTCAAATTTGCAATCTACTTCAATGCCTGCCTCATTTACTGCAATTGTCGCATCAAATTTACGTGGTTTCATTACACCGTGTACATTTAAGTTGCCATCTACTTTCACTTGATACGTGCCCGCAACTGATAAATTGTAATTTTCTATTCCTACTATTTTGCCTTTAAAATCGCTCTTGGGATACTTTTCAGATTCCATATAATTTTCATTGAAATGCTCTTGCATCAGCGATCTTTTGAAAATAAAATCTTTATTCGACATGCTAATAATTACATCGCCCGTTCTGACGTTGAAAAAACCTGTAATTTTCGCATTTACAGCATCGATATCTTCAACTGGTGTGCCAGCAAAAAAACTAATTTTACCTGATTTCACCTTGTAAATATCTTGCGATTGTATAGCATTTGAAAAAACTAGCAGAGTGATACTGAATCTTAGGGCAATTTGCAATTTCATCGATTTATTATTTTTGATTGCTGGTTACTTAAAAAGTAAAAATTGGAAACAGATTTTGCCAACAATGGCAGTTTTTCCCGTACAATGATAGTCAAGTTTTTTTAATAACAATAAAAAAAGCCACCCGAAGGTGGCTTTTTTTATTGGTTGAATTTCACTAAATTACTATAACCAAGCTACTCTTGAAGAATAAGCAGGATGAGTTACAATAAGTGCTTTCACTACTCGTGATAGTTTTGTGAAGTTAGTTTTTGCTGAACGGTTAAGTTCATTTGCAAAACCTGCTGCAACTTTAACTAATGGATTTGCGAAATTATTCATTTGATTTTTCATATTTAGTTTCTCCTTTCTCGATTTTATAAATCGAATTAGCAAGTGTGTTTAATTTGTAAATTAATTGTCTTTTAAGACAAATCTGATTGGCATTACCATCGTCACAGCTTTATCTGACGACAATTTACTTGTGTATTTTGAAGGAGCATTTTTGATAATTTCTACCACCTCTGCATCGATCTTTGGGTTGATGCCCGACACAAGATTCACATTTTCTACTCCATTTGGAGTCACGTCCATTCTCACGGTCATCGTGCCTTGTACTTCATAATAAGCAAAGTTTGTTGTGTAAGATATTTTCTTTGCTATATATTTTTGAAATTCAAGTTCAGATTTTCCATTGCTACTTTGAGCAAATGCAGCTGCACCCATTAGGATTGCGGTAGCTGCTAGTATTACTTTTTTCATATTTATGTTTGGTTAAATACGATACAAATATACAAGACCAAATTGGAATAATATAATGACATAATCAATATTCATCTCATTATGATACTATTAAATTGGAATAGTACAATTTAATAGAAAAGTACTTCATCCTATTATATACTTTATTTGAATTGTACAATTTTGAGCTCTTAGCTAAATGCAATCATTTTATTGGAATAGTATAATTTTATAAAAAATACAAGCTAAGTATACTGATTATCAATCTATTATGAATGCAAAAAGCCAGCGACAATGGCTGGCTTTTTACATTTTTTTTAACTTTTGGGTAAAGACTGATATTAATCTAATAAGATAACAGCGTCTCTATTTCAAAGAACCAAAATCAAAACTAGTTTCGAGATACTTTGTAGTAAACTTGCCTGATTGAAATCCTACATCATCCATTAATTTAATGTGAAAAGGAATGGTGGTTTTGATGCCCTCAATCACAAATTCTTGCAAAGCTCGTTTCATTTTCTTGATCGCTTCTATCCTTGTGGGAGCTGTTACAATCAACTTAGCGATCATAGAGTCGTAGTTTGGTGGAATCGTATACCCATCGTATACATGCGAGTCGACCCTTACGCCCAAACCACCGGGGAAATGCAGGTTAGTAATTTTGCCTGGACTAGGTCTGAAGCCATTGGCTGCGTCTTCGGCATTTATTCGGCATTCCATTGCACAAGCGGTAGGAATAAAATTTTTCCTTTCCATTGGCAAGCCGTAGGCAATCTGAATTTGAGATTTTATCAAATCTAAACCTGTAACTTGCTCTGTAACAGGATGTTCTACCTGAATACGTGTATTCATTTCCATAAAATAAAAATCGTTGTTTTTATCTACTAGAAATTCAATTGTGCCTGCTCCTTCGTATTTGATAGCTTTTGCACCTGAAATGGCAGCTTTACCCATTGCATCTCGCAATTTATCAGTCATTACTGGCGAAGGCGATTCTTCTACCAATTTTTGGTGTCTGCGTTGGATCGAACAATCCCGCTCCGAAAGATGGATAACATTGCCTTTTCCATCACCCAAAATTTGAATTTCAATATGGCGAGGCTCTTCTACAAACTTCTCCAAATACAGGCCATCGTTTCCAAAAGACGATTCTGCCTCCATTTTAGCATCTTTCCAAGCTTTTTCAAACTCATCATCATTGTTTACAATCCGCATTCCTTTTCCACCACCGCCAGCAGTAGCCTTCAAAATAACAGGATATTTTACTTTTTGGGCTATTTTTATGCCTTCTGCTGTCGTTTTCAACAACCCTTCTGAGCCTGGAATGGTCGGCACTCCAGCTTTTCGCATCGTAGCTTTTGCAGTCGATTTATCACCCATGGCATTTATCATCTCCGGGCTAGGACCTATAAATTTCACATTGTGCTCGGCACAAATTCTAGAAAATTCTGCATTTTCGGAAAGAAATCCAAAGCCAGGATGTATGGCATCTGAATTGGTGATCTCCGCGGCTGAAATAATATTAAGGATACTCAAATAAGACTGTTTGCTCGCTGGCGGGCCAATACAAACTGCTTCATCGGCAAACTTTACATGTAGACTTTCTTTATCGGCAGTAGAGTACACGGCAACAGTTTTTATCCCCATCTCTCTGCAAGTGCGTATTACACGCAATGCAATTTCTCCTCGATTGGCAATTAATATTTTTTTAAACACTATTCTTTCAATTATTAATTTGTACTTATTGATAATAAAAGCTCTACATCTCTTCGCTTCATTTAAGTCGGCTAGGCTTCGATATAAAATAACGGCTGATCGTACTCAACAGGAGTCGCATCTTGAACCAATATTTTAACGATTTTACCTGAATATTCAGACTCGATTTCATTAAACAATTTCATTGCCTCAATAATACAAACTGTGGAACCAACATTTACCGAATCACCTACATTTACAAATACGTCTTCATTTGGGCCAGGCGAACGGTAAAATGTACCAATCATGGGCGATTTAATAACCGTGTACTTGGCCTCTTCGCTTGCTGCTGTTGGTTTTGGAGTAGAAGTTTCCTCTTTTTGCTGGGGAATGTGAGCCGACTGTTGTGGTGCCGACTGCATCATTTGTGGAGCTGCTACCATTTGGGCGGTAACTTGGGTAGGGCTTTTTTTAGTGGTAATTTTTACATCTTGGGTCTCGATATTTACTTCTTCGAGCCCAGATTGAGCAATAAATTCTAGCAGATCTTGTATTTCTTTAGGCTTCATATTAATAGTAATGAATTAAAATTTATATATTAAGAAGTTTACTCTTTTACTCTTTCAGAATATTTCCAATCTCTTGTATCGATCTTTATCAATTGATCTTGGTCTACAAAAAGGGGTACATTTATTTCTGCACCAGTTTCTAAAATAGCTTTTTTAGTGGCGTTTGTAGCCGTATTGCCCTTTACTGCTGGTTCTGCATAAGTAATTCTCAGGGTTACGTAAGCTGGCAATTCCACCGAAAGTGCTTGCTCTGTATCAGCATGTACTTGAATCAATACTTGCTGGCCTTCTTTCATAAATTGTGCGCCCTCTACCATTTTCTCTTCGATCGTTACTTGATCGAATGTCTTTTGATCCATAAAGATAAAACCATTTTCATCTTTATACAGGTACTGGTATTCTCTGGTCTCTACTCGTGCTACATCTACTTTCTCGCCAGCATTGAAAGTATACTCGTAAATTTTGCCATTTTTCAAGCTCTTAAATTTTGTTCTCACAAATGCTCCGCCTTTGCCCGGCTTTACATGCTGAAAATCAATTATTTGAACCAAATCACCGTTGTGCTCCAAACACAACCCCATTCTAAAATCTGATGTAGAAGCCACTTCTTTTTTAATTATAAATTATGAATGCTTAATTATGAATGCGGTCTATAATTTCAAATATTTGATCCAAACTTAAGATGTATGTAAAGTCTGAGCCAAATATCGAAAATTCATAATTACACATTACGAATTCACTTAATATGCCCACTTCATATAAATGCTTCCCCAAGTGAAGCCGCCCCCAAATGCAGCGAGTATAATATTGTCGCCTTTTTTGAATTGTTTTTCAAAATCCCACAAACATAATGGAATAGTACCGTTGGTGGTGTTTCCGTATCTTTCAATATTAATTGTCACTTTTGACGAGGGAATGCCCATTCGGTCAGCTGTGGCATCAATGATTCGTTTATTTGCTTGGTGAGGAACAAGCCACTGCAAATCATCGGCAGTGAGGGTATTTCTATCCATTATTTGCGATACTACACTCGACATGCGCGTCACTGCGGTTTTAAAGACAGTAGCACCTTCTTGGTAAATGTAATGATCGCCCCTCTCCACAGATTGTATTGATGCAGGCACCATGCTTCCGCCACCTTTCATGTTTAAATACGGAAATGCAGAACCGTCAGTACGCATTACCATGTCGATAACTCCATTTTCAGAATTCTCTTCAGCCTCTAGAAGTACCGCTCCTGCTCCATCGCCAAAAATAATGCATGTAGTTCTGTCTTGATAATTGACGATAGACGACATTTTATCAACCCCTATCAATAGTGCCTTTTTGAATCTGCCAGATTCGATAAAAGCAGTGCCAGTGGCGAGGCAGTACAAAAAACCACTGCAAGCAGCCAACATATCGTAGCTAAAGGCATTGGTAGCCCCCAATTTGTGACACAGTAAGTTTGAAGTGACAGGAAATAAATAATCGGGTGTAACAGTAGAGCAGATGATCAAATCGATATCTTCAGGATTGGTATTGGTTTTTTCAAGTACCATTCTAGCCGCTTTCTCTGCCATAAATGATGATCCCAAATCTCCTTTCAATATCCTCCTTTCCTTTATACCGGTTCGGCTCACAATCCACTCGTCTTGGGTATCGACCATTTTCTCTAATTCTTGATTGGTGAGTACATAATCTGGCACATACCCTCCAACTCCTTTTATTACAGCTCTGATGTTTTTCATTGATATTAAGCTCGTTTATTGTTAACATCAATTTGACAACCCGCATTGCCCATATTTCTACTTTTAATGCCGATCAAACTCATGAAATCCAAGGTGAAAATTAACAGAATGATTTTTTTATATGGTTGGTAAGATCGGATTTAACAATCTCAACGGTAAGCTTAATCATGTTTTTGATTGCATAACTGGTAGATGCTCCGTGCCCAGTAACGATATTTCCGTTGATGCCAACAATAGGACTTCCTCCTACATTTTCCCAATTAAAAAGTTCAACAAAATCATCAACAAAACCACGTTTTTTCAAAAATGGATAGATAGATTCGCCCATTTTGAGCATTACATTTCCAATAAATCCATCGCACACAATTACATCAACGGTGTCGTCAAACACATTGCGACCTTCGATATTACCTACGAAATTTACTTTTTTATTTTCTTTAATGAGCGGAAATGCGGCAAGAGTAGTGGTGGTACCTTTGGTATCTTCAGTACCTAAGCTCATCAAACCCACTCTTGGATTTTCAATATTATATAAGTGCCGTGATACAATCGCACCTACTTCTGCAAACTGTGCCAATACTTCTGGTTTCACCTCTGCATTTGCGCCTACATCCATCGTGATACCATAGCCACCTTTTTCTTTGGGGAGAAAGCCAGCTATGCCAGGTCGCAACATACCTTCGATAGTTTTGAGCATAAATACTGAAGCTACCATCAAGGCACCTGTATTACCAGCACTGGCAAAAGCATCGGCTTTGCCTTGCAAAACCATACCAACACCTTTCACTAGGCTTGAGTCTTGCTTAGTTTTTACGGCTGTGGTAGCATGCTCATCCATTCCTACTACTTCGGAGGCATGTACAATGTAGAATGAATCTGCAGGGGCTCCTGCTGCGTTGAGGCAAGCAAGTATATCGTCTTGCACACCGACTAAAATAATGTGAGCACTTGAACCTAATTCTTTCTTAGCTTCAAGTGCACCTTCGATTACCGCTTTGGGGGCATAATCGCCTCCCATTGCATCAACTGCAATTTTCATTCAGTAGAGTTTATTAAACCGCCAATTCTTTTTCAATTACTACTTTGCCTTTGTAATACAATTTGCCCTCGTGCCAATGCGCTCTGTGCATTTGGTGAGGCATACCTGTAGTTTGGCAAGTAGCGATAGTTGGCATTGCTGCCTTATCATGCGTTCTACGTTTATCTCTCCTTGTTCTGGAAATTTTACTCTTTGGATGTGCCATTTTTAAACCATTTATATAAAGAACCTGCAAAATTAGTCGATATTTTCAATTCAGAAAGTATCTTTTAATTTTTTTAATGCCTCCCACCTCGGATCGAGTATATCGATGTTGGTGTCGGTGAGCTCATTTTCGTCTGTAATCGAGCTGTATATCAATATATCGCCTTCTTCGTTGTCTTTTTCGGTAATTAAATCTGGGTGAATTTTTTTTATGGGAATTTCAATTCCGATGAAATCAAACAGGTATTGTGCCAAATTTAGGTGGGCTGTATCTTCTTTTATGATTATTATTTCATCAGACACTTCTTCATTTTTGTCGCCAAATTTAAAATACATGGCGTGCAAGGCATCGATCTTAAACATAAAATCTCGTAACGATCGATCGCAGATCAATTCTATTTCGCCCAAAATATCAAAATCGGCTTTTACCATCGTTGACGATTTGGTGAGCGAAATTTTAGCCTTAAGATTTCCTTTTTTGATTAAGTCTTGTTCAAAAGCTTCAAAGAAACTACTACCGATTTCAAACTCGAAATTATTTTCTCTGTCACTTAGATGGAGAATGTCGATTTGATATTGTTTTAAGATGTTTTTCATTGGTTTTTGTAAATCGATTAAACCATTATGCCAATGTATTTGTAAAAATCAACTTTTCAAAAAAAAATGATCGGCAATAGATGATTTCATCAACTTTAGACCATAATTCCTTCTCTGAAGGAGAAAGAAATAGGATGAGAATTCCGAAAAAAGATTAGGTTAACGACCTCGTGGTAGTGGATTTCACGCTCCACTTTATCGACCGTCAAATTCACCTTGCTACTAATATGTAACCTTTTATAATTTTGCTTTGGTATTTGATGGCGTAATAATACAGTGATTTAACCCCCTAAAAGCTTGGACACCATTAGCTCAAAACAGAGATAACGTTAAATTTGTGTCCCATATGACTAATCGCAGACAATTTAGTGTAGTTAGGGACAGCCATGCTTATCAATTTTCCTTCTTCTTTCACCTTATCGCCATTGTAGCCACTATTTACCAGCAATCTGTATTCTGTAACTAACGTGCCAATATACATGCCTAGTGTTTCTGGGGCATCGCCCCATTTTACAAGTGGCAACGGCTTTCTACCATGATCGACAGAAGTTGCTGGAATAGAAAGCCCTTGGTATTCATCGTCTAGTACTGCTGCGCAATCGTTTGGGGCTTTGCCCAACACCACATATTTGTTAAGCAGCTCGTTGCGATAATACCAATATTTTTGGTGGTTGGAGCTTATTTGGGCGGTGCAAGTCGCAGCCAATATGCTGAATAATAAAGTTTTAAAACTTAGGTGCATTTTTTTTATAGTTTTCATAACTGCTTTTTAATAAAGTAAGTTGATATACATCTTCTTGATAACCGCCTGTAAACTGTAGCGTATCTGCCTTAAAAATAGGGTTCCAATTAATATCTAAACCAAATGGAGGGATTAGATAATCAGGTTCCTTATAGACGATCGTCCATTTTTTTTCAAAGGTTTTATACCCATTCGAAGTCTTTATTACTGACTTACTGTCGTATATAGTCATGCTTAAAAAACCTTCCTTAATACGCCAAGTACCGCTCAATTCTTTTTCTCCTAATAAATCTGCCGAAAAGCCCTTAATATCACAGTAGCCTGGTTCAATTTTTATGCAGGATCTATCTTGTGATCGATTTATGGCTTGGAAAACAACATATTGAAGGGTGTCTGTAGTGTCCAAAGAATCCAATAAATCTTTGCCATTTCTCGAATACCCTACTATTTTCCAGTAGCCAGAAAACATTTCGTATTCTTTGCCAGAGTCTTTGCAAGGGGTGGAGCACTGCAAGCCACAAAGCAGGGCAGCAAAAAGCAATATAGCTAGTAGTAGGTAATGGGTTTGTTTTTTCATGGATTGTGGTTTATTTGGAATGATGCAGATTTGGCAATCTTTTAGCCGTCTCTAAGAAGGTTTGTACCCTTTATAGGGATATGCTGTTGAACTCACTTTTTCGCAAATTTTAAATCTTTGGAAAAGGTAAAAGGCAAACTTATCTCGCTGCCTTCAAGGCTTCTATTTCTTTCTGTTGGCGAATGAGGTGCAATGTCAATTCTTCT
>JBJXGB010000217.1:0-7696 GCA_046152935.1 Cytophagales bacterium | reverse complement strand
GGTCTGTTTTTGTAGGAAGTTCTCTTGTAAACTCCATGAAACCTGTAGGTTTTCCCATGTTTTTATCTGTTTTGTAATTTTTTTGTTGAATATTTGAAGCTTTGGTTTGTGACGACACCTCGCCATGGTTCGTGCCCTCACGAACCATTCTTTACTATCACAAACCATGCATTTCGGTTTGTGAAAACACCAACCGAGGCAAGAAGGTTTCGGTGCTGTCAGGTGTTTCCACCTGACAGTGTTATTCGTCAAAATGTGTCGGGAGGGAACTCCCGACACCACCAACCAAATACCCGAATATGTAAATAAAGTTGCCGATTTTCTTTACAAAATTACCAACTTTATAAAGAAAGTCGTTAAATATGACTTGTAAATTGGCAATTTTATCTACAAAACCCACAACCACACAGTGCATTTTGGCTATATTCGTAGCCAATTTTTTAGACTAATTCTACCTTCTTTTCCGTGGCTTTGCTAGCTTTTCGTTTTGCCAAAACCGCCTTGTAATCTTTTGGAAATACTTTTACGAAATGTGCAATTTCCAAATTCCAGTTGGCTAGGATATTTTCTGCCACGTCAGAGCCTGTGAAATCAAAATGATTTTTGATCATTCGCTTTAAGAAAACCAAGTCTTCATCGTCAATAGGGTCGAGGGCTACCATTTCCATATTGCATTTGATTGCGAAATTTGATTTTGGGTCGTATACAAAAGCCAAGCCACCACTCATGCCAGCTGCGAAATTTCTGCCAGTTTCGCCCAAAATAATGGCATTGCCGCCAGTCATATATTCACAACCATGGTCGCCTACGCCCTCCACTACAGCAGTTGCACCCGAATTTCGCACACAAAAGCGTTCGCCAGCCATTCCCCTAATATACGCCTCGCCAGAAGTGGCTCCATAAAATGCCACATTGCCTACAATAATATTATTACTTGGGTTAAAGTTGGCTTTTTTATCAGGATACAGTATCATTTGGGCACCCGACAAGCCTTTGCCAAAATAATCGTTTGCTTCGCCTTCAAGCTCTAAAGTAACACCCGAACAGTTGAATGCACCCATGCTTTGGCCAGCCGACCCCTTCAATTTCAAATGAATGGTATCTTTCGGAAGGCCAATGGCTTTGTACTTTTTAGTGATTTCATTTGATAATATTGTGCCTATCGACCGGTCGGTGTTTTGCACTGCAAATTCTGCACGTACTTTCGCGCCTGTGGCTAATGCCGATTTTGCGGCCTCAATAAATTTCCAATCTATTTGGTCTTTTATGCCATGGTCTTGCGCTTCCGTGCGATACAAGCCAGCTTCAGCGCCATCTTCTTGTTTGAAAAGCACAGCCGATAAATCTACATTTTTGTATTTCCAATGTTCAATATCTGGTCGCATTTCGAGCATATCTGTACGACCTACCATTTCATTTATGGTTCTAAAACCAAGTTCTGCCATTACTTCTCTCAAATCTTGGGCTAAGAAGTTGAAAAAATTCACTACATGATCGGGGTTGCCAGTAAATCTTTTTCTCAATTCTTCATCTTGGGTAGCTACGCCTACTGGGCAAGTGTTCAAGTGGCATTTTCTCATCATTATACAACCCTCAACAACCAAAGCTGCGGTAGCTACGCCCCATTCTTCTGCACCTAAAAGCGTGGCAATGGCAATGTCTTTTCCTGTACGCATTTGTCCATCGGCTTGCACATACACGCGGCTACGCAATTTGTTTTTCACCAATGTTTGATGGGCCTCTGCCAAACCCAATTCCCAAGGCAAGCCTGCATGTCGAATAGAACTGATAGGCGATGCACCAGTACCGCCATCGTGGCCAGCAATGAGAATATGATCTGATTTCGCTTTGGCAACACCAGCAGCAATCGTGCCTACGCCTGCTTCTGAAACCAACTTTACACTAATTCTGGCATCTCTATTGGCATTTTTCAAATCAGAAATGAGCTGAGCTAAATCTTCAATCGAATAAATATCGTGGTGTGGAGGTGGTGAAATAAGGCCAACACCTGGCGTAGCATGGCGTACTCTCCCTATCCACTCATCCACTTTATGGCCTGGCAATTGACCGCCTTCGCCTGGTTTTGCACCTTGAGCCATTTTTATCTGCAATTCATCGGCATTGGTCAAATACATAGCCGTAACGCCAAAACGAGCAGAAGCTACTTGTTTGATGGCCGAACGCATAGAATCGCCATTTGCCATTGGTGTAAAGCGCATTTCATCTTCGCCTCCTTCGCCAGTATTACTTTTTCCACCAATGCGATTCATGGCAATGGCTAAGGTTGAATGTGCCTCATGCGAAATCGAACCAAAAGACATGGCTCCAGTCGCAAATCGCTTCATTATATCTTCAATCGATTCTACTTCTTCGATCGCCACCGATTTGCCTTGCTTAAATCTTAAAAGGCTGCGAAGTGTAATTGCTTTTTTATTTTGTTCGTTTATTACTTTGGTAAACTTTTTAAATATGCCGTAATCGCCTTTTTTGGTCGATAATTGTAGCAAATGAATAGAATCTGGGTTGAATAAATGGGCTTCGCCTCTTCTTTTCCATTGGTAATAGCCGCCAACTTCTAGTTTTGAATTTGGTATTTCTTTTTCTGGAAATGCCAAGCTGTGTTTCAAAAGGGCTTCTTTGGCAATGCCATCCATATCCAATCCCCCAATGCGAGATACAGTGCCTGTAAAATATTTCTCTACTACTTTTTTATTCAACCCAAGGGCTTCAAATATTTGAGCCCCAGTGTATGATTGTAAGGTAGAAATTCCCATTTTAGACATTATCTTCAACAATCCGTCTCCCACGGCTTTTGTGAAATTGTATTGCATTTTATCTTCAGACAAATCGCTTTTTATCACATTTTCGACCCTCAAACCATTGATGGTTTCAAATGCCAAATAAGGATTGACGGCCGAAGCACCGTAGCCGATCAAACTAGCAAAATGATGGGTTTCCCACACATCGCCAGCTTCAACGATCAAGCCTACTTTCGATCGCAAGCCTTTTCTAATCAAATGATGGTGAACAGCAGCCGTGGCCAAAAGTGAAGGAATAGGTGCGTGGTCGCTATCAATCCCTCTGTCTGATAATAAAATAATTTCGTAGCCATCTTCTACAGCATCGGCAGCATATTGACATATACGATCTAATGATTTCTCTAAGCCTCCTTTTTTATAATCTTGGCAGAAAAATACTATAGGAATGGTTTTGGTTTGGAAATGGGCATGATCCATGTATCGCAATCTCTCCAAATCTTTATTGGTCAATACAGGTTGTTTCAAACCTACGATGTGGCAATGCTGTGGAGATTCTTCAAGCAAATTTGACACGCCACCTATATAGCTCACCAACGACATCACCATTCGCTCTCGAATAGGGTCGATTGGTGGATTGGTAACTTGTGCAAATAATTGTTGAAAATAACTAGAAAGATGCTGTGCCTGATCGGAAAGTATGGCCAAAGGCGTATCTTGCCCCATCGAGCTTACGGGTTCTTTGCCATCTTCTGCCATCGGAGCAATTATCATACGCAAATCTTCACTAGTATAGCCAAATGCCAATTGTTTCTTCAACAACAAATCGCCCTCGATAGGTAAATATGTGCGATGTGCTGCTGGCAATTCTTTTAAATCTATCTTGTATTTATTCAACCATTCTCTATATGGTTTTAATGAACAAATTCCTTTTTTTAATTCTTCATCTGAAATTATGCGACCTTGCTCCAAATCGGCAACAAACATTTTGCCAGGCTGCAAGCGACCTTTGGCAATTACTTTCGATGGATCAACTTCAATTACACCAGCTTCAGACGCCATTATTAAAGTATCGTCATCTAACAAAGTGTAGCGAGATGGTCGCAATCCATTTCTATCAAGGGTTGCACCCACTATTTTGCCATCGGTAAATGAAATAGAAGCTGGGCCATCCCAAGGTTCCATAATTGACGCGTGGTATTCGTAAAAGGCCTTTTTCTCGTCATCCATTTGCTCGTTTCCATCCCAAGCTTCTGGTATCAACATCATCATTACGTGTGGCAAAGAGCGACCATTTAGAGTCAATAACTCTACTACATTATCTAAATTGGCCGAATCTGAGGCAGATTCATCGCAAATAGGCAACAACATTTCAAACTCCTCTTTGCTAAAAAGCATAGAATCCATTACGGGTTCATTGGCTTTTATCCAATTTATATTTCCTCTTACTGTATTTATTTCACCATTGTGGGCTATGTATCTGAATGGTTGTGCCAATTTCCAAGATGGAAAAGTATTGGTTGAAAAGCGAGAATGCACTACCGCAAAGGCCGAGGTGAAATCTGGATTTTGCAAATCGGGAAAATAAGGCTCTACCTGATTGGTAGTCAATTGGCCTTTGTAAACTAGTGTTTTGTACGACATGGTGGCCACATAAAAATCTTTTGCCGCTTTTTGCACAGATTCCTTCACCAATCGCGATACATAATTTCTCAACACAAAAAGTTTGCGTTCAAAATCCTCAAGATTGTTCATATCATCGTGGCATTTCACGAATACCTGCTCTATTTTGGGCTCGGCAGACACAGCCGTAGGGCCAATATCGGCTACATTGGGCTCGCTTGGCACTTCTCTGTAGCCCAAAAGCGACATGCCTAACTTCTCCACATATCTATTTAGTATTTCTCTGCATTCTTCTCTTAATTTTTCATCGGCAGGAAAAAAAACCATTCCTACGCCATACCTGCCAAATGCGGGAAGTTTTATGCCTAGTTTCAAACACTCGTTCAATAGAAACTCATGTGGCATTTGCACCAAAATACCAGCTCCATCGCCCGTATTGGTTTCACAACCACACGCACCACGGTGGTACATTCTGGTAAGCATGTGTAGGGCATCTTTAACAATTTTGTGCGATTTTCGACCTTTCAAATTGGCTACAAAACCAATACCACAAGCATCGTGCTCAAATCGAGCATCGTACAGACCATTGTTTACTTCATTTGTCATTGCTACAAATAGGACTTTTTGAATAATTAAAAGAAAATACTAGAAGATCGGTTTAATACTTATTGCCGTTCTGAAACAAACCAACTTATTAAACCAAAGCGCTCGTTTTTAAAGCCGAGTTTCCAAATATAGGAAAAAACCAGTAAAAAATGAAATGGTATTTAAGGTATTTAGAAACTTTCTATATTATTTTGTGGGAATAATTAAAATAATAATTTGATAAATACAATTTTATTCGTTATTGCATTCCAATTGATATATTGCAGTAGAAAAATAGTTGCAATTTTATTTCTGATAGATTGAAAAAAAGGAAGCTAAAATAGAATAATTAAAGAAACTAGCAAAAAAAAGAGCCACCCAAAACCATGCAAATAATATAATCTTTGGTGCCGAATCGCCAAAAATCCTTGGTTTTTAGCGCTTGCCACCAATCGGAAATTTCATCTTGTATTCTGCATCGGTAATGCCTTTGCTTATTTTCCCAAGCTTACCTTTTATCAACTGTCTTTTCAGCGGAGAAAGGTAATCGATAAATAGCTTCCCATCTAAATGATCGTGTTCGTGTTGGATAATTCTGGCAGGAATGCCTTCAAAATCTTCTACCTTTTCTTCAAAATTTTCATCAACATATTTTATTTTTATTTTTGCAGGTCGCATTATTTTTTCACGAACGCCAGGAATGCTCAAGCAACCCTCTTCATACTCCCAGCTTTCGCCTTCTTGAGAAATAATGTAGGCATTGATAAAAATTTTGCGAAAGCCACTGTTTTTCAATTCGTCAAGGGCGGAGCCATCTACCACAAATAGGCGGATATTTTTGCCAAGTTGAGGGGCTGCCAAGCCTACACCATTGGCCAAAAGCATGGTTTCAAACATATTGGCAATAAATTCTAATAAATCGGGATGGTCTTTGGAGATTTCTTGCGAAACCCTTTTCAAAATAGGGTCACCGTAAGCAATTATTGGCAAAATCATTGATTTGAGACTGTTGATGGTAAATTTTCGAGGAATTTCGCGATTGCAATTGAGAATCGGCTGCAAAAATAGTGGATTCAGCGTATTTTTTAAAACTATTTGAAAAGTTCGAGCAAAACCTTTTCTTCATTTTCCCAAGTAAGCACTTTTGCAGCCGTTTTGCAATTGTTTTTCCACCTGTTCATTTGCGTTTCGTTGTTGAGTAAAGAATTGATTTTCAGCACAATATGGGTAGGATGGTGACTTTCGATAAAGTCGCCAACTTGGTAGTTGCTTACAATCTTCTCGATCTCGACCAAGCGAGTTGCCAAAACGGGCACATTGGAATGGATATAATCGACTACTTTATTTGGTGATGCAAATTGATAATTAATATTGGTGGGTTTCTCTAAAGAAATGCCCAAATCGGCCAACTGCGTAAATGCGGATAAATATTGCATTGGAATAGACCCAGGCATTACTATTTTATCATTATAAGCCAGTTTTTTTACCTGATTTTTGATTTTTTTATACAAATCGCCTGTGCCAATAAGCAAGAAAACGGCATTTTCGACCCATTGCATGGCTTCGATCATTTCTTCAATGCCGCGGTCTTTATTGATAGCTCCTTGGTAAATTATTATTTTTCGCTTTTCTGTTTTTAAAGTTTCGTAAATAAGATTTAACACTACGGCTGTTTCTGAATGGCTGGCAGGAATAATGCCAAAATCATCTTGGTCTTCTTTATATTGCGGCTGAACAGCAAATGGCATATTTCGTACCACATGTATTTCTTTGTTGTATTCCTTTCTGTAAATGGCTGCTATTGAGTCATTTACAGTATAGATAGTCTTAATTCGTGGCAAAATATAGCGTTCCAATCCCTTCCAAATATTTCTAACCCTATTTCTGTTTAGCAATTCTGGCACACCAGTAAAATATTCGTGGCTATCGAAAATAAGCTTGGTTTTCGATATTTTCGATGCCCAAAAGTTGGCAGGAAGGGTGTCTAAATCATTGGCAAGAAAAATATCTGCTTTGTGAGTAAGTAGGTAAAAAAACAGGCGAAAATTGTAGTTGGCATAAAATAGGAAGCCTTTTTCAAACAGTAATTTGGTGCGTTTGGTTTTATAAACACGCTGTTCTAAAGATTTGCTTTGCGCCAATTTTCGCCCAAACAAAGTGACTTTAAAGCCTTGATTATGAAGAGATAATGCTACTTTGTGCACCCTTTGGTCTGTCACTAAATCGGATGTTACAGAAATGATTACACGCTTCATGCCAAATAAAATAATAATGTAGTGGTAGTAATCTGAAAATTATATTGCCAAAGGTTTTGTGTAGCTTTTGTACAATATGAATAAACCAGCCAAAACCAGCGGAATGCTCAATATTTGTCCCATGTTGAGCAATAAAGCATTTTCAAAAGCCACTTGGTTTTCTTTGGTAAATTCTACTAATATTCGTTGGGTGAATAATAATGTCATAAACCAGCCAAAAATTCGGCCAGAAGGGGTATTTTCTTTTTTCTGTAGATAAATGATTAATAGAAAAGCGAATAAAAACAAACAAAAAATGGCTTCATACAATTGAGATGGATGGCGTGCAAAATCTTCCGCCAAGCCTTCGGGAGTAAGCAATCGCTTGAAAATGAAACCCCAAGGTTGGTCTGTCGGCAAACCCACGATTTCCGAATTCATTAAATTTCCCAAGCGGATGCAGGTGCCGCCAAGTGCAACATTTATTACCAAACGATC
>JBJXGB010000199.1:0-4990 GCA_046152935.1 Cytophagales bacterium | reverse complement strand
AGGTGAAAGACAAGCTCATTTTGAATGTAGAAGGCCTAAGATCAATAAAACCAGCCATCGAGATATTGAAAAAATTGGTAGCCTAACAATAACAAAACACTACAAGATTTTGAAAAACGCTAAAGGTAGAAAAGGCATCTAGGCAATCTGCCGAAAAGACACCACCTTTCACCTGTGTAAGCGTCAAACGCCAGCGTTTTGCCTTTTATTCATTCGTAGATTGCATCTAGCACACTTGGTTACCTTTTCTTCAATCTAAGAAACCTCCCAACGCCAGTGTTACAAACACCTCCAAGGTTTTGAAAACCTTGGAGGTGTTTTTTTAGGTCGTACTATTCATCCCGATAAATAGGGATCGCATCTACATAAAATGAACTTACAATTCAACAGAGGACAATGCTTAAAGATGTGGTTTGTGAAGATACAAACCACGGCTCAAGTGTCGAGAGCAAACTCCCGACACCATCAACAGCAGATAAATCAAAGAGAGGTATTAAAGATACCCATTACAAAGTAGCCATATCTATCACAAATCGATAGCGAACATCGCCTTTCAGCATTCTTTCGTAGGCAATGTTGATGTCGCTCATTGGCACTATTTCTATATCACTCACAATAGCATGTTTAGCACAAAAATCGAGCATCTCTTGGGTTTCAGCGATGCCACCTATCAATGAACCTGCAATACTTTTGCGGCCAAATATCAAATTGCCTGCTGGTATTTGCGCTGGCGTAGGTGGTACACCCACACAAACCATCACACCATTGGTGCCTAATAAGGCGAGATAGAAGTTGTAGTCGTGCTCGGCCGATACCGTATCCAATATAAAATCAAAATAGCCTGTTACTGCTTTTACTTGTGCATCGTCTGATGTCAATACAAATTTTTGTGCTCCCAATCTTTTGGCATCTACCTCTTTTGCAGCTGTATGACTTAGCATCGTTACTTCTGCACCCATTGCATTGGCTAATTTCACAGCCATGTGGCCCAATCCACCTAATCCCAATACACCGACCTTAGTACCCTCTCCTACTTTCCAATGTCGCAATGGAGAATAAGTAGTAATTCCAGCACAGAGCAAAGGAGCTACACTTGCAAGGTCGAGTTTATCCGACACATGTAATACAAACTCTTCTCGCACCACAATTGCCTTGCTGTATCCGCCATAGGTAACACCCGAACCATCTTTTTCTTTGCTGTTGTAGGTAAAAGTAGCCCCGTTGTGGCAAAACTGCTCTAGTCCATGATGGCAATTGTCACAATTTTGGCAGCTATCAACCATACACCCTACTCCAGCTAAATCACCTACCTTAAATTTCTTAACATTGGCACCCACAGCGGTAACTTTACCTACTATTTCATGCCCAGGTACATTGGGATAGATAGTGCCACCCCATTCATTTTTAGCAGTGTGCAAATCGCTATGGCATACACCACAAAACATGATTTCGATCGATACATCATTGGCAGTAGCATCTCTTCTACTAATAGTGAGTGGGGCTAACAAAGCTGCGGCACTAGCTGCGGCATAAGATTTAACAGGTTGCATATTATTATTATTTAGTTTTTCTATTTTGGTCAAACTTTGCTACTCGACATTACAAATATCGAACTGTGCTATTGATCTCGATAAACCGGGATCGAATGTTGCAAACACCTCCAAGGTTTTCAAAACCTTGGAGGTGTATTTTTAGGTCGTGCTATTCATCCCGATAAATCGGGATCGAATGTAGATGAAATGAATTTACAATTCACAAGGCAAATTGGCTTACATGTGTAGATTGTAAAGACACAAACTACGGCTCAAACAATAATGTAGATTAAAGCTGTTTAGTCAATACAAATGTATACGAATATTTGAAATTTGCAATAGAGAAATGGAGACAGAGTTTTAAACTTTGTTGGTGTTAAATTTTTGCTTTTAGTAAAAGCTTCCAACGCCAGTGTTGTGCCTTTTCGCCTATAGCCGAAAGCTTCCAACGCCTGCGTTTTGCCTTTTCGCCTATGGCCGAAAGCTTCCTGCAACTGTGCAAAGGCTTTCTACAATAGACGAAAGCTTCCAACGCCCGTGTTTTGCCTTTTCTTCTATGTAAATAAGCTTCAAACGCCTGTGTTTTGCCTTTTCTTCTATGTAAGAAAGCTTCCAACGCCTGTGTTTTACCTTTTCTTCTATGTAAGAAAGCTTCAAACGCCAGTGTTTTGCCTTTTCTTGTATAGTAGAAAGCTTCCTGCAGCCGTGCGGAGGTTTTCTACAACACGAGAAAGCTTCCTAAGTGTCGAGATTATTACCAACACTACTAAAAATTTTCCAAAAATTTATAAAACCTTGCAGCAACAAAAAACCCCATAAAGGTTTTATATCTTCATAGGGTTTAATTTTACTTTGTTGATCTCGTTTCAAATGTTAGAAAGAAACTCTTAATACCTACAAACTCATATCAAAATAATGCGAGAGAAACATCAACTAGGGATGTAAAATTTTAAAAGTTGCAAACTTATATGAATGATTGGCAGCTAATAAAACAAGAATACAGCCATTAGAGCAAAAGAATGAGAGATTGTCACTTAAATTATATCAAATCAATTTCAAGCTGCTTGCAGATTTTTTTGCAGAGCAAATCATCTAGTTCTTTATGCCTGCCAACTGCAGATTGCTTTGCATTTAGCACATTCACATAAATACTGTGATTGCCACCTTCCCTTAAAAGTTTACAATCATGCCTCTCTAAATGTCGTATTAGATCGCCTCTTTTCAATTATGTTAATATCAATTCTTCTGTTGAATATTCTTTGCCGATATACATTTTTTCGGTTTCTTCCTTTTGGGTTTGTAGCAATAGATGTAAAGCATCTAAAAGGTTGATTTTAAGGTCTTCTATTGAAGTACCTTGTGATATGGCCGCAGGAAATTCTTCTATTTGGCCTACAAACCATCCATTGTCAGATTTTTCTATTATTGCCGTTACTTTCATTGCCAATTTTTATCCTAAAGTAGTTAAATAGTTAGAAAAATAAAAATTCGCAAAGCGTTTTTTGCAATTTCTAATGGCAATTTTACGATAAGAAACCAACAAAAATGCTGTGTATACTAACGCAAACAAAGTTTTAGACCCTGTCTGCATTTAGTAATCAAGTAAGATGGGCAACTACACTATTTTTTACCAGTATTGGCCGTAGTAATATACAAAAAGCCCAAAATGGCCATACCAGAGGCCAGTAAAACCCATACAGAGGTATTGATGGGCACTTCTAAACATTCGGCAATACTGCACTCGTCAAAATCAGTATAGCCTTCCGATGCTACAAAGTCTGGATCGAGACAAACATCGCATACTGGTGCTTCGTCTGCTGCAAAAAGCAAGCAAACACCAAAAAATACCAGCGTAAGCGTAATGGCTAATCGTTTTTTCATTAGGTTAGGTATTACTTATTGTAAATCAGTTTTGTATTGTATTGATCGTTTTTATGCTTCACTTGCAAAATATACATGCCAGCAGACAATGTGTTAGCTATCTGCAGGTTGTGGCTGTGAGATGGGTCAATTGTTACCTTATCTTCCATTTTTACATTGCCAAGCATATCAAAAAGCACGATCGAAACCAGCTCTCCAGCAGGTATATGGCTGGCATATATCGTGAGTAAGCCTGTTTCAGTAGGATTTGGCGCTATTTGCCACTGCTTACCTGTGTTTGCATCGCCAATACTAGTTGCAATAAGTTCATCTACTGGTTTTTCTATTTTTTTGATAGAATCGGCCTTCATTATCACATAAAATCTATTGCGCGATGAGCCTGTAAATTGATACATTACGTTGTCGTCAATCGCTACGGCTTGCTGTTCTTTTTTATCTAGCAAAATCAATGTATGGGCGAATGAAAATGCCATTTTCTTGAAGCCAAACGAGTACGTAAGGTTGGTATCGTTTTCTACCACCAATGGAATAGTCAAGCTATCGCCAGCAGCGTAAGGCAATGAATTGATTGCTAACTCATTATCACCCAAATAAGAAAATAAATTTAAGCTGCTGTTGCGGAATTTGAGCGCATCGAGATTGGAATCAAAACCCTGCGTAGCTGTTTTGTGAAAACGAATGATGGCATCGTCTCGCAAACCATTTGGGGCAGTAAGGCTAATGTTAAAATAATCGCCTACCGTCTGCTCAGTTCTGAAATTGCTCTTGAAATTTGTGCCCGCTAGCGATACTTTGGCCGTTTCATTCACCTGCAAATTGGCACCAGCCGCAGTAGCTTTCACAAAAAAACCTTGTCCAGAAGGAATGATAAAGCCGTTGGTGCGGCCACCTGTGCAGACTGCATCGACACAGCTGATAAACACGCCCAAACCTGTGGTGACATTGGTGTATGCAGTAAGCGGGTCGTAAAAATAAATAGCACCCGTAAGGTTTGTTTTTGTCCAGCCTGTGGTCGAGTTCCAATCTATTTCGGAAGCGTAGGGATTACCTACCAAATTCCAACCATCATTGGTGGTAACTACCGTGTTTGAATAAGAAACTGGCAGGGAAATAGTGCCTTGGTTGAGCGGGCCGCTTACGGCAAGGGTAGTTTCAATGGTAGGCACATTTACAAACGAGCTCGAACCCGCATCGCGGCTGCCCCTTACAATGGCTTGGTAGCCACGGCCAACTTCTAGAGGCTGCGTAATGCTCGTAGGCCTAAACCAGCCCACATTGGTTGAGCCAGTAACAGACTCCACATAAAAAGTAACCGTTGGAAAGCCTGTATTATCGAAGCCGCCAGCCGTGCCTGTAAGCCCAGATATCGACATATTGTTTTTCCAGTCGGCCAAAGTAGCTCCCGCCACTGGCGAAGAAAGGAATCTGATAGCTCGCTTGGCTGGAATGTATCTTTGCACATTTACATTGCCTGTAATGGTAGCGCTTGACGGAATCTCGCCAACACGAGCCGTACTTGTAAAAGTAGAGACGATGGTGAGGTTTCCATTGGCGTTTAATGTTGAAGTTGTGCCCAA
>JBJXGB010000193.1:0-17828 GCA_046152935.1 Cytophagales bacterium | reverse complement strand
CCGATTATTTCATCAAATTCTTCACTTCGTTCAATTTCAGCAATGCCTCGATGGGCGACATAATATTGACATCTATTTTGTCTAATACTTCTTTTATGCGGGCATATTCAACATCTGGAACCTCTTTTTGAGCATTTTGGCTGGCTTTTGGCAAAGTTTTCATCTTACCCAAATTTTGCTCTTTCATCTTACTTTCTTCCAATTTGTGCATTATTTCATCCGCACGCAGCACCACATGGTTGGGAATGCCAGCCATCTGAGCCACATGAATTCCAAAACTATGCTCTGCTCCGCCTTCCTTTAGCTTACGCATAAATATTATTTTGTTGCCAGCCTCTTTTACCGACACATTGAAATTTTTCACTCTTGGCAAATCAGTCGCTATTTCGTTTAATTCGTGGTAATGGGTTGCAAAAAGTGTCTTGGCTTTGAATTTAGGGTGGTTGTGTAAAAATTCCACGATCGACCAGGCGATCGAAATACCATCGTAGGTGCTTGTGCCTCGCCCAATTTCATCCATTAATACCAAACTTTTATCACTTAAATTATTCAAAATACTGGCAGTTTCAGTCATTTCAACCATAAAAGTAGATTCGCCTTTCGATAAATTATCTGAAGCCCCAACTCTGGTAAATATCTTATCGATCACACCTATAACAGCCTCATCAGCAGGCACATAACTTCCAATTTGAGCCATCAGTACAATAAGTGCGGTCTGCCTCAACAAAGCAGATTTACCGGCCATATTGGGCCCGGTAATGATGATAATTTGTTGGTTTTCATTGTCTAAAAAAACATCATTGGGTACATAGTTTTCACCAACGCCCAACTGCTTTTCGATAACAGGATGCCTACCTGCTTTGATATGTAAGGCATTTGTTTCATTAAGTTTTGGCTTTACATATTGGCTGGCTTCAGCTACTTGGGCAAACGAACTAAGGCAATCCAGTTCCGCAATTAATTTCGCATCTTGCTGAATAATAGGTACATACGATGCCGCACAGGCCATTAACTCGTTGAATAATATTTGTTCAAGTGCATTTATTTTATCCTCAGCTCCTAATATTTTTTCTTCATACAGTTTCAATTCTTCAGTAACGTACCTTTCACCGTTTACAGTGGTCTGCTTTCTTATCCAGTCATTGGGCACTTTGTTTTTATGCGAATTTGTTACTTCTAAATAGTACCCAAATACCTTATTAAATTGAATTTTTAGCGATGAAATGCCCGTTCGCTCAATTTCCTGATAGGTAATTTGTAGCAAATAATCTTTGCCCGAGTAGGCTATTTTTCGCAATTCATCTAATTCTGTATGCACTCCATCGCAAATAATATTGCCTTGGTTTGAAAAAATGCCGACCTCTGGCTTTAGCTCTTTTCTAATTTTGGCTACTAAAAAATCACAAATATTCAGCAACGAAACCATTTTTTTTAGCTCAGTTGGCAACTTCAAATCTTTCAATATTTGAATGATCTCGCCAATTTTTTCTAGCGATCGCTTGAGCTGGCCTAATTCACGTGGATTTATTCGTTTTGCCGCTACTTTTGAAACCAATCGCTCCAAATCGCCTACTTCATTTAGGCATTCACGAACAGATTGCCTTGTTTCTCTATTGGAATAAAAGAAATCGACCACTTGGTGCCGACTTTGAATCGAAGCCACATCTTTCAACGGCATCAAAAGCCATCTTCTTAGCAATCGACCACCCATTGGCGAAATGGTTTTGTCAATAATTTGAACCAATGGAACGCCACCTTCATAAGGAGAATTGATGAGTTCAAGATTTCGAATCGTAAACCGATCGAGCCATACATATTTCTCTTCTTCAATGCGAGAAATATGGCTTATATGGCTTATTTCATTGTGTTCGGTAAGTTTTAAGTAATACAGAATAGCTCCAGCAGCTACTATTCCTGCATGAAATTCATCAATCCCAAAACCTTTTAAATTTAATGTATTGAAATGTTTTAGCAACGATTCGTAGCCATAGTCGAATCGATAAACCCATTCATCCAAAGGATAGCAATTGAATTTATCTTCATATTTAGCCAAAAATGATTGTTTATCTCGCTTACTTATAATAACTTCAGCAGGCAAAAAACTTTGCAATAGCTTGTCAATATACGTCTGGGAGCCTTCAGTAACCCAAAAATCGCCAGTCGAAATATCTAAAAATGATATTCCTACCAAATTTTCTCCATAATAAACTGAAGCCAAGTAATTGTTCAACTTCGAACTCAGCACGTTGTCGTTCATTACCACACCTGGTGTCACCAATTCAGTCAATCCACGTTTTACCAGCCCTTTGGCAAATTTCGGGTTTTCCAATTGCTCGCATATTGCCACTCTTTGACCTGCTTTTACCAATTTGGGCAAATAAGTATCTAAAGAATGATGTGGAAAACCAGCCAATTCTGTCTCGCTCGCAGATCCATTGCCACGTTTTGTGAGTGTAATACCTAAAATTCCACTCGCTTTGATGGCATCTTCGCCAAAAGTCTCGAAAAAATCGCCAACCCTAAAAAGAACCAAAGCACCCGGATGCTTTTCCTTGATTTCAGCATGCTGCTTCATCAAGGGTGTTTCCGTTCTTTTTTTTATGGTAATGGTATGGTCTTCACCAAATAGATCTTTCATTTCAAAAAATTACACTTTTAGACCTTTTTAGAAATAGGAGCAATAAAGATAAAAATAGTTTCTGCTTGGATAAGATTATCGATTAATAAAAAATAAAAAAGCCCCAATAAATTGGGGCTTTTTGTTGACCGACAAGGGCTCGAACCTCGACTCTCTTGGACCAAAACCAAACGTGTTGCCAGTTACACCATCGGTCATTGTAAAATTGGAATGCAAATATAACAGTCAAAATTGTATCTTAAAATGAAAGTTGTATTTTTTTTGAAATGAAAATCAAATTATGAATTGACACAGATATTATATTTATGCCTAGGTGAAGGTATTGTGTCTTAAAAGGATAAAAAATGTTCATCAATTTTCCTTTTTTCTCATTTCTCATTTCGGTACGTAAATCATGGTCTTTCATTTGTAGATTTTCTATGAAAAACGAATGTTTTCTTGTATTCTACTTACAAATACGGTTTCAAAATTTACATTGTTGAAATGGCTTCTACTATTTGAGGAGTTAGCTTAGGTATCTTATCAGATGCTACATCCCACACAATATTGTAGTTCACACCCATGTAATCGTGTATAAGTCTATCTCTCATACCTGCCATCTCCTTCCATTTAATATGCGACATTTTAATTTTTATATCTGCAGGAATCTGTTTTGTGGCCTCACCTATTATCTCTAAGCTTCTTACCACCGCTCTTTTTAACGTTTCGTCTCTCAAGAAAGTTTCTCGATCTAAACCATTTATTAATAGCGCATTTATATAATTGCATTCATCTAGTATGTGACACAATATCTCTTTATGATGCCTATACATAAATAACTTGTTGTAATATGTAAGGCTTTATCCATTTGCTCAATCCATTTTTGGTAACTATGTCCACCGTTTGCGTTACAAAAGCATTTTCTAAAATAGCACAAGATGCCAACAAATGGTCGTAGGTTTCTTGTGCAGGGTCGAAATCTATTAATATGTCAATGTCGCTATTTACTGTGCCTGCATCCATACTATATGAACCAAATAGCCCAATTTCTATTACACCGATAGTGTGTAAAGCTTCTTTTACGGTTCTTAATCGGTTCAATATTTCGTTTTTGCTAAGCAAAGAATAGGTAAATTAATTGAGTGTCAAAATACTGTATTTTATTTCGGTTGCAAATATTTTTAAAATACTATTTTTTACAACCTACTTTTGTATTCTTCATAGCCAAAAGTTTTTATCATTTTAAAAGTATTATCTTCTTTCCAAATACCAATATTTGGCAGGTTTACACCATTAAAAGTAGTAGTTTTTACCATTGTGTAGTGCATCATGTCTTCAAAAACGATGGTTTGTCCAATTTCCAAAGGCTTTTCAAAAGAATACGGACCCATGTGGTCGCCTGCCAAGCAAGTAAGTCCGCCAACCTTGTAGCTATTTTTTCCGTTTTCAGCAATTTCTGCGCCAGTAATTTTGGCAATGTAGGGCATCTCAATACAGTCGGGCATGTGAGCTGAAATCGAACTATCGAGCACTGCCACTTCTTTGCCTCCACTTTCAACAATATCCAATACTTTGGAAACCAAATAGCCCGTTTGCCACGCAAATGCTGAACCTGGCTCAAGTATTATTTCCTTGATATTGGGATATTTCGCATAAATGCCTTCAATTAACCCTATCAAATGTTCGCGGTCGTAGCCTTCTTTGGTCATCAAATGGCCACCGCCTAGGTTGAGAAATTTTATTTGTGTCAATAGCAGTCCGAAATTCTTTTCAATAGCTGCAAAAGTGCGTTCCAAGGCGTAGCTATCTTTTTCACAAAGTGTATGGGAATGCAAACCTTCAATTCCTTCGGGCAATTTTGAGCCAATATTGTTGGCTGTCACTCCTAATCGCGAGCCTGGAATACAAGGATTGTACAAATCTGTTTCCACTTCTGAGTATTCAGGATTTATTCTGATGGCACATGCAATTTTACTCGCATTGGCATCTATTCTTGGTTTAAAATGTTGGTATTGCCTGATAGAATTAAAAGTGATATGGCCAGCCAATTGCATCATTTCGTCAAATTCTTGGTCGAGATAGGCCACACAATACGCGTGAACTTCGCCACCAAACTCCCAAGCTGCCAATCGGGCTTCATTCAGTGAGCTCGCTGTGGTGCCAGGCACATATTGTTTCACCAGCGGAAATGCACTGTACATCGAAAACCCTTTGAGTGCCAATATAATTTTGGCTCCGGAGCGGTCTGCAACCGACTTTATGAGTTCTAGGTTTTTGCGTAGCAATTTTTCATCTAGCAAAAAACAAGGGGATGGAATGGTATCGAAAGGTATTTGACTCAATGGATTGCTTTTAAATGAGTGTAAAAATAATGAGATAAACTGTGCAAATGCAAGTTAAGTTTTGATGAATAAATATTGCTAGATGTCTGAACAATCGACAGATCAAGAATTATATTTATTCATCGCTATCGCAATGCCTTCCATACAAAAACTAAGCATGGCATCGCTAGCATTTCCCATCAAAAATGGCAATTCATCAAACTGCTCTTTTGAAAATCGACCCAACACATAATCTATCTGCCTTCCTTTCGAAAATTCATTGCCAATTCCCATTCTCAAACGAGCATAATTTTCAGTTTGCAGCACTTCGTTGATATTATTCAATCCATTTTGCCCACCACTCGAGCCTTTCGATCGCATTCGCATTTTGCCAAACGGCAGGTTGAGATCATCGGTAATTACAAGCAAATTTTCAAGCGGTATTTTTAATTCTTTTATCCAAAAACCCACAGCTTTACCACTTAAATTCATATATGTGGTAGGTTTTATCAGGTGAATGGTTTTGCCTTTGTGTTTAAAATCGGCTTTGTATGCCAATCGATCTACCTCAAAAACTACTTTATTTTTTTCGGCAAATTGATCGACAGAGAGAAAGCCAATGTTGTGCCTTGTAAGCTCATATTCTGCGCCAATATTACCCAGACCAACAATCAAATAATTCATTATAGCTTGGTTTTGGACAAAAATAAAAAATGCAGCCCGATATCGGACGGCATTTTCAAAATAATTACGTAAATCCAAGCCTTTGAAAAAAAACTTTGACAACTTATAAATTGGTGAGAGCGGCACAATTAGATTACGATTTATTATTTTTCGCCAACAAATACTTAGGTAAATTTCAAGAATAATTATATTGTTTTTTTTTCAATCGTATCTTAAAATTGGTAAAAAGTAAACTTGCAAATTCTTTTTTTGAATAATGGAAAACTTGAATGAACTAGTTTTTGTACTTAATAGGAATCGAATTAAAAACATCGACCAATGGTTGCCCCGCGATTCGAAACTTCGCCAGTTGTTCGATGGCATTCAAAACACTCAATTTTTAAATGACGACCAAGCCGCTACTTTTATTTACAACGCACAGCCAGGCGACAAAAAATATTTAATGCTCAAAAAAAATTTGAAGAATAAACTTCTGGAAATGATACTCCACTGCGATAGTTCTGAAAATATTAGCCATGTAACCGAAAAATTTGAGCTAAAAAAGAAATTGGCCATTACCGAAATGCTTTTGATGGAAAATGTATACCACAATGCAGAAAAAATACTAGCAAAAACGCATCTCGAGGCGATAAAACTAAATCTTACCGATATTGAAATCGAAACGGTGAGGCAATTGCGAATTCTTAATTTTATAAAAGGCGTGCCTGAAGAAACGCATAAATACGATAGAGAGCTTAAAAAGCTGATCAGAAAACTAGATTATGAGCAAAAACCGCAAGCTAAATGGGAGTTGCTAATGAGTAAAAAAAAATATATTTTACAGATAACTGATGAAATGGCTGAAGAAGCAAAATTGTATCTTGCTGAAACAGAGCTATTTGCGAAAGAAATAAACTCAATCACCATCGAACTTTACGAACTTAAACTCAATTTCTTTTTAGCTAAATACAATCGAAAATATGCCAAAGTAAAAGAGCTATTGGACGAAATAGAGCGGTTAATCCATAAAAACCCACATTTAAGAAGCCACTTTCCTCATTTAGAAATGGAAATGGAACTTTCTAGAAATTTGAGAAACCTAGGCAAAATAGATGAAGCACGTGCAACTTTGCAGAAATCTTTAGAAATATCTGATTACAAAGCCTTCAACAAATTTGAAGTACAAGCCCTTCATGTCGATATTTTATTCAAATCTGGTAATTACGAGCTGGCACACGGTATCATAAATGAAGTAAGAAATGCAGCACAATTTGAAATGTTGCACCCCAACGACCGTGCATTTTGGATCGTAATGGAAGGCTACGTATATGTATATTATTCGGTTGCAGGTAGAAACGATTTTCAAGCTACTTTTGAAGTTTATAAATCAAAAAACATCGTGCAATCGCTTGAAAATGAGTGCAAATCATTCACAAAAGACAAAATTGGCTACCAGCTACAATTTATTATCTTAAAAATGCTGCTTCTGATTGCCAATGGCGGATACAAATTTGACTGGGATGCCAATTTTATCAACATATATGTGCAAAGACATGTCAAAGACAGTCAGGAAAAGCGAACCATTCATTTCATCAAATTATTTATAAAAGTGGCAGGCTTGGCTATGGAAGGTGTCGATATCGATAAGATAAAAAGGCTTCATTTAAAATCTGAAAAACAAGAAGAATACGCTTATGATGTGTGCGAAGTATTGCCTTACCAGTTCATCATCAAGGCTTTGCTTGTTTGGGTGAATGAAAATGTACGAGGAAAATGAGGTAAGAAAAACTTAACGCTTTTCAGTTAGACTTCTCTCTTGTTGGCTACGGCCTTTAATAAATGCTGTTACCAGACTGGTAAGACCTCCAATTCCCAATATACTACCAGCCCATTCGTGACCAGTAACAATGCAGTAGGTAGATGCCAGCAAAGCAGCTATTCCAATCAAAAAAGCCAAAATCTGTCCAATGTTACTTTGTAACATTTGGCCTCCAACCACCTTGTTTTCCATTTTCATCCTATGGTCGAGTTGCCTTTCAGCCATCTGCATTATTCGTTCTGCACCATTTGGAATAATTAAAGAATACTCCGACAAGGTTTTTGGGTCGGGAAGTGGACCTACATGGGTTTTGTGCATAGTAATGACAAAACTTCTAATTATTTGTTTCTTTTTTTGACTGGGAACACCTTCAAAGATTTTTGGATCAATTTCAGTTAATCGCCTCTCGATTTTACTCAAATCACCATTTTCAGATTCTTCTTGATTTTGTATCTCTTCAGGCATAGATTAGAATGATGAAATCAATATTTTTTTTCCAAATTGATTTTGTCAATCACATCATAAATGTCTTGTCCTATCATTCGAAAGTCGTTTTCAATTGCCTTCGAATCGGATTCGAAGCCCGAATCAGATGAATTAAATTCGTAAAAATTTCCAGATATATTTATTACAGTTGCAGCTCCTAACCAAAAAGAAGGAGTTGAATATAGAAAACCTGTTGCGTATTTTTTTTGCTTTTTCATTTTGTATCGACTATGTGACTTTAAAAATGAAATTTCACTATCCTCATTGCAAAGTAAATAAGTTTTGAAGATAAATTGATGTTTTTCTAATAAACTTTTCTTTTCTCTCAAATTTCAATCGCTTCCAAAATATCGGCCAACTCATCAAAATTTTTCAAACCTGGCATTATTTCTTTCCCCCCTTTTAGCGAATATCCATAAGGCTGGTACACATTTTGAACTTCATCAATTGTTTCTTTCACAAAGCCAGTGCCAAAGATCAATTTATATGGACCCGAAATCTCTTTTTTTAGGAAGTTCGTATAGTAATTATTCAAATTTTCGGCAGAATTTTCAATCAATACAAATGAGCCAGCTGGTGGGTAAACTTTAAGCTCATTTGCCAAATCAATTCGATAGATAATCGGCAAAATTTCATCTGAAAAGTGCGATTTTGCGCTCACAGAAATCATATTTGGCTTCAATTCTTCAATTAAAAGCTGCATTTCGGCTTCATTATTTTCGCCAAATTCTGCCACAATTTTTACACCACTCAACCATCCAATAATGCCTTGGGCGATGGTTGGCTCAATATAATCGGCACTTTGTGGGTCAAAACAAAAGCCGATCATCTCTACGCCCATGCCTGCACAGTAGCGAGCATCTGATAAATTGGTAACCGACCGAATGTAGATTGGATATTTTAACATTTTTACTGTTCAGTAATTTAAGAAGTCGTCAAATTTGATAAACAGCACGCTAATGAGATTACACACCCAAAAATTGCATATTGCAGCTAATTGAAAATAGTGCTTTGAACTTTACTTTCATTGCCTTAGTTTTATGCAAAGAAAATCATTATTAATCATTTTCAATTTCTAGCACAAAAAAATGGTTCACCACGCCTCTGATGCAGACTTTAACAAGCACCTTGCCGACCACGAAAATGTGGTAGTAAAATATTTTGCTGATTGGTGTGGCACATGCAAGCTTTTCGCACCCAAATTTAGAAGACTATCTGAAGAAGACCGATTTACAAACATTACTTTTATAGAAATAAATGCCGAAGAAAGCCCAGAGGCACGAAAAATAGCTGGTGTAAACAACCTGCCATTTGTGGCCACGTTCAAAAAAGGTGAATTGTTCGAGGCTTACGCAACTGGAAAAGAAGAAGCGGTGTTGGAGATGTTGGGTAAGTTGTAGAAAAAGATGCTTTTTGTATTCTGATAGTGGCTCCGAGGCGAATCGAACGCCTATCTAAAGTTTAGGAAACTTCTATTCTATCCGTTGAACTACGATGCCATACATGCGAAACCCTCGCAAAAAAAGGTGTGATCCCGATTGGATTCGAACCAATGACCTACGGCTTAGAAGGCAGTCGCTCTATCCAACTGAGCTACGGAATCGTTTATTTTTAGGGCTGCAAATATATCAATATATTCTATTATCTCATAGCAAAACAAAAAGAATATTTATGAATGTAATTGCTTCCAAATCAAATCTTTCAATTGCTCTATGTTTTGGTTGGTGATTGATGAAATGAAAATATGCGGTATTTTCTTTGGCAATGTTTTTGCAATGGCTAACGTCAATTCATCATCTAGCATGTCGGATTTTGAGATGGCCAACATTCGGTTTTTCTTCAATAAATCGGGGTTGTATTTTTTCAACTCTTTCTCCAAAATTTTATATTCTTTGGCTATGTCGCTGCTATCGGCTGCTATTATAAAAAGTAAGATAGAATTTCGCTCGATATGTCTTAAAAATCTCAATCCCAGTCCTTTACCATCGGCCGCTCCTTCAATGATTCCAGGAATATCGGCCATGATAAAAGATTTGTAATCTTTGTATTCTACAACTCCCAAATTGGGAACTAAGGTAGTAAAAGCGTAATCCGCGATCTCTGGTTTGGCTGCCGAAACCACCGAAAGCAAGGTCGATTTACCAGCATTCGGAAAGCCTACCAAGCCTACATCTGCCAAGATTTTGAGCTCCAATATTACCCAACCCTCTTCGGCTGGCTGTCCTTCATTTGAATAATCTGGTGCTTGGTTGGTAGAGGTTTTGAATCGAAAATTGCCCCAGCCACCATTTCCACCACGTTTTAGAATCACTTTCTGGTCTTTTTCAGTGATTTCGAATAAAGTTTCGCCCGTTTCGGCATCTTTGGCCACGGTTCCGAGCGGCACATCCAATACAATGTCATCTGCCGATGGGCCAGTCGATCTATTTTCACTTCCACCTTTGCCTGGCAAAGCCTTGATATGTTTTCTGTATTTTAAATGTAGCAAAGTCCACATTTGTTCATTTCCTCGCAAAATAATATGCCCGCCCTTTCCACCATCGCCACCATCTGGACCACCTTGCGACAAACCTTTGGCCCGAAAAAAATGGATGGAACCATTGCCACCCGCACCGGAACGACAGAAAATCTTAACGTAATCTATAAAATTGGGATTTGACAAAATGGTTGGATTTTTAATTAGAAAAGTGAAAAAATAAATGATTCATAAATGTTACATTTATTTAAACTGCCAATATGGACAGCAAAGGTAGCTGTTTTTTACAAATCTATAATGAAAGCACCGCTTTTACCTGTCGAATAGGCTTCTATTCGATACAATTGAGCTTGTTTCAGTAATTTATCTGTTAAATAGCTTTTGTTTGAGCCATCAATTATCAAAGTTTTGAATATGAACGAAGCATTTAAAGCATATAAATTTTTTGTGGCATTTTGAGAAACAATCAAATAATCGACTCGTAGAGGTTTTGATAATTTGTACTTTAAAGGCTTCGATATTTGACAAAAAGTGAGCTTATTCGAAATAAACAAGTTTCCAAAATCGGTTTTAGTAAGATGTGCATCATTTGTGGCATTTCTAATTCCTTCCGCCCAACGGTGATTCAAGATATGAAATTGCATTTTCGATCGATCTTTCGGCAATAGACTGTCACAAATAAATTTAGCATTTCTTCCATCAACCAAATCAATTCCAAATCCTTTATTCACATTGTACACAATAATTCGTTTTTGATTTTGCCAATCAAATATCTTATTTATCTGCAGTCCGCAAAAAATAAAAACCAAGCAGAAGCCCAAATTCATGTATTTTATTTCTTTCTCAACAAATAGTAAAACAAAAGCTACGATAATGGCATAAATAAGCCAACTCTCAAAAACCGAAATATGTATGCCCAACCAAAGTGAATTTGGTATCTGCTCAATGTATAAAATCAATTGATTGAGCACCCAAACCATTTTTTCGACCAAGAAACCGAGGTATGTGGCAACAATAGGAACAAAACTGAGAGCCGTAAAACCCAAACCAACGTACATTATTACAATTGCAAAAGGAATGACGATGAGGTTTGAAAGCAAAAAAAGGTTTGGAAATTGATGAAAATAGAGCAGGCCAAGCGGGAAAGTAGCCAGTTGTGCACAAATAGACATTACGGTAATTTCCCAAATCCAATTCAGTGGTTTATTTTTTATTTCAATGAGTTGGTACATTTTGGGGTATAGATATACGATTCCTAATACAGCTATAAACGACAGTTGAAAACCCACTTCCATCAACATAAATGGATTGATGCAAAGTAAAATAAACACAGTTACAAAAAGCGTATTGAAAACATTGGCCTTTTTTGAAATTAAATTAGAAATAATAACTAAACTAAGCATCGCAACCGCCCTCAAAACAGATGGACAAAGCCCAGTAACCAAAGCATAAAGCCAAATGAGAATGAATAAAATGAAAGATTGGATGATTTTACCATGTTGTAGTCTCAATAAAAAACCTGTGAGTAAAACCAATAAACCATAAATAATACCTACATGCAAACCTGAAACTGCCAATACGTGCATAGTACCAGTAGCAGCATAGGCATATTGAATTTCATCATCTAACTCATTTTTTATGCCTAAGATCAATGCAGATGCTATATTTCGCTCTCTTTCAGTAGGAATATATTTTGTAAAAATCGCATCGACTGATCTGCGGATGGCGATTGCAAACTCGATAAATCTGTTTTCAGGATTATTGGCCATCCATATAAACTGATCTGATTTCAAGAATTGTCGATGTGTAATGCCTTTAAAACCATAAAATCGTTTTAGATTAAACTCATAAGGATTTTTTGGTGGCTCGATCAAATCTGGCTTTGCATTTACGAGCAATAGATCTCCGTATTTTAGATTATTACTTACTGAATCATTCGCAAAATATACCATCAATTTGCCACTAGCATTTTGCCATTGACCTGCTAACTTTATGCTCGTAATTCGCATTTCAGTCTTCACACTTTTGGTTTTAAACTCAGGCTCACTTACCAAGATGGCTTTGTAAGCTTTTATGTCTGATTTTAAAAATGAAATATGATCGGACGCACTTTTAACATCATAAACAGATGCAATCGAAATGCCAAAAAGTACTAAACAAAGAAAACAACTAGTTGATAACCAATATCTTAGCTTATGCCTTAGCGCATGGTTAGTAAACAAAAGAAGCACCACAGTGGTGAAAGCCGAAACTAGAAAAAAGTGCTGGCTGTAGAGCAGTTGATAGGGAGATTCGATTTGGATGAGAATACCTAAAACTAGAAAAAACGAATAGCGAAGAAATGGAACAGCCGTAAACTTCATGTCCAAAATGTAAGCAAATATTAAAGCAAAAACACTTTTTTTACGACAATTTCATTATTCACCTTTGTTCTGATGACATAAATACCGCCATTTAGGTTTGAGACATTCAATTCAAAAATGCCTGGGAACACTTGGTATTGATTTTGTGAAAATACCTTTTGCCCAACGATGTCTATTATTTCAAATGATAAGTCAGTAACTTCTTTATAGAAAATATCGAGTCTTACTTTTTTATTTTCAACAGGATTGCCGAGCACATTTACTTGCAGCACATTTGATAAATTTTCAAAAACCCGACTACTTTCCAGCCTAATATTGTCGATGTATAGATTATTTACCGTATTTTCATTCGCTTTAAAAGCAAGTTCAAAATAGGGAAAATTGGTATTGAACTTCATCTTTTTCGATTTCCAATCGCTGCATGTGGGCGTAAAAGTACTGCCTGCAATAGAAGTGGAAACTAAATTATCTCCAAGAAAAGAGGCAATCACAATATGGTCTAACTTACAATTGGGTTTCAATACTACCAACAGGGTATCTGTATTTTCGGCATTAGGATAGGCATTATCGAACGATAAAGTATACGTATCATTTTGCGTGTTGTCGACAAGTGTAGTGCTAAAAATATAGCCAGATGATGAGATATTAGGCTCTAGCAACAAGGATTTATTTCCTACACATTTGGCACTTGTAGAAGTAACATTCACTGAAATATCCTCAAAATCTTGAATAAACGAAAACGCAACCATTGGTGGCGCGACACACTTTGTATTTACACCGTTCACCATAAATTTGAGCATATTTGATCTATCTGGCGAGGTAGTCATCGTCTGCCGCATTCTACTTTTTTGGTCTTGGGTAAAAATATTCATGCAAATATCTGGCGAGTAATCGAGGTAATTTTCGATCATCACTTTACTAGTAATTGTAGTGCAATTTGAATTTACTTGCCTGCAATCGCTGTTCAAGTTGCCATCTGTAGCTTGCGGAGTGTCGTTGCAATAGTCTGTGCCACAAAAATCGGCAGCGCCCCAAGTATGCAGCAGCCCCAACCAATGGCCAATCTCGTGTGTGGTAGTTCGACCAAGGTAATAAAGATCGCTAACTTTAGTAGGAACCCGTGTGCCAAAAGCGTTGTATCTGATAACCACGCCATCTGTCGCAAATTCTCCGCCAATATCGTCTAATCCCTCGAGCGCAGTGTGGCTAGGAAATTGTGCTACTCCCAAGGTGTTGGCAGACAGATTTCCGACCCAAATATTCAAATACTCATTGGCAGGCCAAGGGTCAAATATTTTTATTTCATCCGTATATGGATCAAAGCTAGTTTTGGGCGAATAATGCCTAGTGATACCATTTGTCGGCAAGCAGTTTGGGTCTACTTTTGCCAATTGAAACTCGATTTCAACATCTGCACCAACTAAGTTTGCGTTAAATCCATTGGTTCCCGCCTTTCTTCTAAAATCTTCATTGAGTACTTGTATTTGAGAAGTTATTTGCGATTCAGAAATATTAGTAGTTCCTATCGAGCCATCTAGTTGATTATGAACCACATGAACTACTACTGGAATAACGATAGTGCCCGAAAAAGAGACAGTTGCCATCGTTTTTGATACGGAAAATGGAGATGAAACCTCCAATCGAGCAGCTTTTAATTTGCGATTTTCATCTGTGGCACATCTTTTGAAATTGGTGCTATCTTGTGCTTTTGTGTATAAAAATAGCAGAACCAATAGGCTTGAAAAAAACTGTTTTTTCAACTTTTTAGGCATTTATTTTTGGTACATATTGCTTTGTCCCGTGCTTGCCTCATCGTAAGCATGAATAATATCTCGCACTAAAGGATGGCGAGTAACGTCTTTTGCTGTTAATTCCACAAATGAAATGGCTTTGATGTTTTTAAGGATCTCGATGGCATCGATCAACCCTGATTTTTGCCTTGCTGGCAAGTCTATTTGTGTTTTATCGCCAGTAATAATCATTTTTGAGCCTTGTCCCATACGCGTAAGAAACATCTTTAGCTGCATAGGTGTGGTATTTTGAGCTTCATCAAGCAAAATAAAGGCATTGCTCAATGTTCGGCCACGCATATAAGCTAATGGCGCTATTTCGATAATATTACTTTCTTGGTATTGCTTAAGTTTTTCGCCTTCAATCATGTCGCCCAAAGCATCGTAAATGGGGCGAATGTAAGGATCTATTTTTTCTTTCATATCGCCTGGCAAAAAACCCAGACTTTCGCCTGCCTCTACTGCTGGGCGTGTAAAAATGATTTTCTTAACTTGCTTCGATTTCAATGCTTGCACGGCTAAGGCGACCGAAACGTAAGTTTTACCCGTTCCAGCAGGCCCAAGAGCAAAAACCAAGTCGTTTTTTTTGATTGCTTCTACTATTTTAGCTTGGTTGGCAGTCTTGGCTTTTATAATCCTGCCTCCCTTGCCATTTACGATCACATCATCAGAAGCATCGAGATAATTGGTGATTTCCTCCGCAATTGAATCTTTTACATGTACTAGTGCTAACTCCCCAAATTTCTTATAATGAGCTATTAATGAGCTTATTATCTCAATTATTTTATCAATTTCTAAATCCTTTCCCAATAGAAAAACTTCATCGCCTCTTGAAGTAATGCGGGTGTTTGGAAAGGCATTGGCAAGTTCTTTAATATTTGAATTTTCTACTCCAAAGAAATCTAGCAAAGGAATATTTTCTATTTTAATTAGGCGTTCTGTCAAATGATGTGTGGTTTTAAAATCTACTTTATTTTTTTTCTATCTTTTTATCAAAACAAAAGGCAATATCCAAAAGTGCGTCTTGACTTACTTCATAGAACTCTTTGTGCACATTGAATTGTTTTCCATCCTCTGCATCTATCTTTGTATAAGTACTATCTTCGTTCATTCGATAAGCATTTACGTTGTCTTTCATATTGTATGCCAGCACATTGATTGCTTCTTTTTTCAAATTTACATCTTCGATCGAATACAGAGATTCTATCCTGCGATCGAAACTTCTTACCATAGCATCTGCACTACCACTGTATATTAGGGGCTCGCCATTGTTCACAAAGTAAAAAATGCGGGCATGTTCCAAATAATCGCCTACAAGCGAAAGCACTTCAATATTTTCGCTCAAATCTGCTCTACCAGGACGAATGCAACATATACCTCTCACAATTAATTTCACTATCACACCTGCTTGAGATGCTTTGTATAATTCGTCAATCACCTCTTTGTCTTGCAGTGAATTTACTTTCCATACAATGCCTGCGGCCAAACCTTTTTTTGCATTTTCTGCTTCGTTTCTGATAAGCTGGATAAGTTGCTTACGCATGTTATGTGGTGCAGTAATCAAATGTTGGTACATTTCTGGCTGCGAATGCCCTGTGATTACATTGAAAAATTCTGATACATCGTTTGCATAACCTTCATCTGTTGTCAAAAGACCCAAATCGGTGTAAAACTTTGAAGTGATTTCATTATAATTTCCACTAGAAATATGAACATATCTGGTGATGCTCAAATCTTGCTCTTGGCGAACAATGAGCATCAATTTTGTATGTGTTTTGAATTTGCCTACTCCGTAAATGACAAAACAACCTGCTTTTTGCAATTTTTCAGCCTCCGACATATTGTGTTCTTCATCAAAACGCGCTTTTACTTCAAACAAAACCGAAACGTTTTTTCCATTATTGGCTGCTTTCAAAAGTGCATTTGTAATGCGAGATTCGCGTGCAAGACGATAAATAGTCATTTTTATGGCCAACACCCCAGGATCGTTGGCTGCCATTTCCACCAATTGAATCACAGGTTCCATACTATTATATGGATGGTGCATGAGCAAATCTTTGTGTTTTAAGTAGTCGAACCAGCTTTCTTGCGAAGGATTGTCGTAGCTGATTGGCTGTACCGCTTTTGGCAAACTTGGAATTTTGCTCCTAAATTCCTCGTGCTTCATTATTTGCGCTACCCCAGTAAAATCGATCAGAGATGAGGTTTCAAAAATATTGAATTCATCGATCTCAAATTTTTCGCACAGCAATTTTACCAACCATTTGTTGTGATTTGGTTCTATTTCCAAGCGAACTACACGGCCTGTTTTGCGTGTATTCACCTTTTTCTTCATTTCTTCAAGAAAATTAGCGTCAGTATCTTCCGAATCTTCTAAAAAATCGCCATTTCTTGTTATCCTTATCAGCGTAGCTGTTTGAATTTCTACATTTCTAAACATTTTTTGTATTTGCCAACGAATTACCTCTTCAATTGGTAGATAACAAACTTTGTCGCCATTGTTGGAAATTTCGTAGAAACGCGGCAAGTTTTGAGGCACTTGCACGAAAGTTACCCTTTTACTTTCCTTTTCTTTTTCGCCATCGGCCTTAGTCACCACTGCAAAAGTCAGTACCTTATTATTCAATACTGGAAATGCATGCGTATTGTCGTACAACATGGGCGTAAGCATCGGGAAGATAGTTTTGGTAAAGTATTTATACACTTTCTCCCTATCCGAATCTTTAATATCAGTAATATTTACCAGTTTGAAGCCATTTTTTTCAAATTCTGGCTCTAAATCTGTTTCGTAGTATTTATTTTGGTTTTTGGTAAATTCCTGCAAATCGCCCATTAGTTTTTTGCGAAACATGTGCGAATTCAATCCCGAATAATCAATTCTGTCTCTGTTAAAATCAAGATAATTGTAAAGCGAGCCTATGCGAATCATGCAAAACTCATCGAGATTGGAGCTACAAATTGCTAAAAATTTAAGCCTATCAAAAATGCTCCTGCTGCGGTTTTTTGCCTGATCGAGTACTCGGTAGTTGAATTTAAGCCAGCTCAAATCGCGACTTACGTAGATACTTTTGTCAATTGTTTTTTCTTCTTTGGCACTTAGCATAATTTCAGGTTATTCTAGTTGAGAATTAAATCACGAAATTAGTACTTTAATGCTAAGGGCATCTCGAAAAACGCTTTATTTTTTATTCGTAGTATTTTCGATTATTTTACAATTGCGACCAAGTACTAGTTTTTATTGATAACTATTTCATTTTCAGTAGCTTATTAATGTAAACCAGCGTTACTTATTC
>JBJXGB010000188.1:0-3985 GCA_046152935.1 Cytophagales bacterium | reverse complement strand
CATCTCCAAATATTTTTCGGAAGGCGATATCGTTTTTTACATCTGCAAATAACATGAAACAAAATTAGTGATTTTCATCGAACTTTTTCTTTATTTCGGCCTTGGTCATGCCTAATAAGTCGCTATTCGATCTCCAAGAGCGTGCCTGAGCTTATGGTGCCTAGGTTGTATTTCTTGCTTATGTTTTCTGCCTGTATGGCGGTGTAGCTCAAGGTTTTTTAATGCGTAATTAGTAATGTGTGATGGGAAATTATCATTTAATACAAACCAAATGTAAGTGGTAATTATGAAATTTTATACAAATGTCGTTTACTTGAGCTTTTTAAAGACACCTCAACCTAAATCTTTTTCCTCCTGAGAAGGTCTTATACGTCTTGATTAAACGACACTGAATTATAAATGATGATTTTATTCTAGATCAATATCGAACCTTTTCATTTAGAAATGCTATTTCAATTTTTCAATTTCTTCTCTAGAAAGACCAGTTGCCTTTTCTATTATTTCAATAGAAATTTTGTTTTTCAGCAGCTCCTTTGCTATTTCTAGCTTTCCTTCCAATTTCCCTTCAATTTTCCCTTCAATTTTTCCTTTCATTACAGCTTTCACAAGTCTGTTACGGTCATCACCTTCTCGCATGGCTGCATAATCATATTCCTCCATTTCTTGTTTAGTCCAAGTGAATATTTGAGCAGATTCGTATGCAGCCTTCAACCCTTCATCTTCTATATTTTCAGGAAGGATAGTCAAGTTTTCTGCATTCTTGATAAAATATATCCACTTGTCGATAATGCTACCAAGTTCAGTTTCCTTTTTGTTGAACTTAGGCAGTTCAATCAAATTGAACTCAAAATCCTTAAACAGGTTTTCGCCCGTTTCTGTGTCTATCGTAATATGCTTAGAAATGTAACTGGTATTTTTTGAAAAAGCAAAGTCGAAAATGCCAATAAAAATGATCGGGTTCAGCCGTTCATAATCATCGTCCTTTTCAATTTGTGAAGTATATCCTTTGGCTAAATAATATTGTAAGCGTTTTTCCAGTCCAAATACATCGGCTACCTGCATTTCAATGATATATTGGTTGCCAGCAATATCTGTCACCTTCACATCGATGATAGTTGCCTTCAAACTGTGTACCAAAGGCAATTGGAAAGGGTTGTTTATTGAGAGATCTGTAATCCGTTTGCTGCCCTCTAGTTTAAGGATCGCGTTTAAAAACGACACCAAGATGATCTTCTTGTTTTCGTTACCGAATATCTTCCTAAAAGCAATATCGTTTTTTACATCTGCGAATAACATAAAGCAAAATTAGTGATTCTTAAAAACTTTTTCTGCAATCTTTTGTAATACTAACGTACACAACACAAATGTCAAGATTCTGTGCGCTTGACTAATTGATCTGTAGAAAAATCGCTCAAAATCATCTTTTGAGAATAATGGCCAATGTGAGCACAAACATTATCAGCAAAAACCCATTTGCTATCCATTTTATAAATTCATCTTTTTGCAGATTGATAAAATTATTGTCGTATTTCTCTAAAATCTCACCAAAATCGTTGAAATCGCTGGCACCAACGGCTATGTTTTTGTTGCTTTCTCCAGTGATATTCAATGTTAATTTCGGCTTGAGGGTATCGTATCTATCTGTTTTGGTATTGAAATAGACCCAATAAAGTAATTCATTTAGTTTGTAAGTGCCTGGTTCTTTGGGAATTAAGAAATAATTGAAATTTTTAGCTCCCGTTACTACAAGGCCACTTCTGTTGATGTCTTGGTAAATATTGGGCGGATAAATATCAAAACTCTTGTTTTCGTATTGCTGGGGGTTTTTAATGGATGAAATATTGCCCTCGCCCACTATTTTAAAATTGTAATTGATACTTTTGCCAGTAATAAATTTGCTGTTTTTCACATTTTCTTCTAAATTAAACACCCCGACCGACACATTGTCTCGTAGTGGATGTTGTGGCAAATCTTTTACATAAATAGTTTTGGGTTTCGACACAAAATCTTTAAAGGACTGTTTTTCATTATTAAATCCAAAAAAAGATTGCACTTTGGCCACTTTAAACTTAATCATTTTCAAAGGCAACGCAGGAAATTTTATGGGCTCTTTATTCAACGGATATAATGTAGATCTATACAATTTATATTCTGTATATTTCTTACCATCGATGGTCACTTCTTGTGGTTGTATTTCTTCTATTCCAAAGTTTTCTTCCCAGCAATTGGCAGGTTTTATTTTCTTTAAAATAGACTGCATTTGTGTGCCTAAATCGTAAAACTGCATTTTTGCTTTATTGCTTTGCGACACATAGAAAGCAAGCGTGATCGTAAATCCTTCACCTACATATACTTGATCTTTGGTGCTTGTGAGTGCAAAAAAGGCTTCGTCTTTCACATCGATGTATTCTTTTGAGCCGCCACGGCCAAAAAATTCTGCAAATGGGTCTTGGCCTTGGGTATCGTATTCTTGTTGCTGTTTGGCAGCACCAACATTGATGGTAGCTGCTGCAATTTGCACTTTGCGTCCATTTACCTCAAGTGTAATATTTGGCAGTTTGAATTTGCCCTCTTTGGTAGGTGCATAATTTTGTACAATACTTTGAGAGTATGTAATTTGCCCGTTTACAATATTTGTTGAAGATTGCGAAGAAACGCCCCGTTTCTGAAAACCTTGAATCTCGGGAAAATTTGAATACGTTTTCAACTGCTCATTCTGAAGCGTGATGGTAATGGTAAAATACTCGTTGAGGGCAATATTGGTATTGCCCACTTTCACCTGTAGTTCTTGGGCAAGAGCCAGATTGAAGCCAATTAGCAATAGAAAACTTGGGCCTAAAATATTTTTTAAAGTCATTTATTTATAAATTTTCGTTGCAAAATTATGAATTACATTCATAAATAGAATCAAAATTGATGGGATTGTAGTTTTTTGTTTGAAATCATTATAAATTGCCCTTCGTGTTTGTGGTAAGATTTGCTGCACTACATAGTTTTGATAAAATATTGTAATGAAATATGTATAAATCTCACAAAGTAACCTTTGCCCAAAGAATAAGGTACAATTTTGACAATGTGATCGGCATGGGCACTCCAGCGATGATTGGTTTGCTTTTTGCTGTTTTTTTAATAGTGGCTTTATTGACAGCTTTTGTGCTGCTATTGGCTGGAATCGAAGAAATTGAAGGACACGCAGTGGATATTTTTGAGGCATATTGGTCGAGTTTGATGCACGTAATCGATCAAGGCACCATCACTGGCGATGATTCGTGGGAAATACGGCTCATTATGCTTGGCACCACTTTTATCGGCATATTTTTAGTGAGTTCGCTTGTTTCCATTTTGAATACAGGTTTTTCAAGCAAAATCGATGAACTAAAAAAAGGCCGTTCTCTCGTGCTTGAAGAGGGACACACTGTGATTTTAGGCTGGTCGAGTAAAGTTTTTTCCATTATTTCGGAGTTGGTGATAGCCAATGAAAACCAACCCAGATCGTGCATAGTAGTCTTGGCCGACCACGAAATTGACGAAATGAAAGACGACCTGGCAACAAAAGTCGGCAATACTGGCAAAACCAAGGTAATTTTAAGGCATGGAAACGCGCGCGATGCCAACGATATCAGAATTACCAACCTAAACACTGCCAAGTCGATCATTATTTTATCTCCCGAAGAGAATAAATCGGATGCTTATGTGATAAAAACCATCATGGCCATCGTCAATAATCCAAATAGAAAACAGGGGAAATACAATATTATAGCCGAAATAAAAGACGAATCTAACCGAGAAATCACCAAAATAGTGGGTAAAGATGAAGTAACAGTTGTGGTGTCAAACGACATTATTTCCAAAATTACTGTGCAAACAAGCCGACAATCTGGCCTAAGTTTAATATACAATGATTTGATTGACTATTCAAATGTAGAAATATACATGTTGCCAGTCAAAAATAGTGCTGGTCATACTTTCAAAGAAATTTGTTTTG
>JBJXGB010000181.1:0-13321 GCA_046152935.1 Cytophagales bacterium | reverse complement strand
GCATTATATATCTCTGTATTCCTTTCTTGTAAATACATCCACCCATTCTATCCCGATGTATCGGGACAAATGTTATAAAATGAACCGCTTCTTTGTTCCTAATTTTGTAGCCTCCTTCACTCATATTCGGGCTGTTCGACAAGTTAGCGCAGCGATTGTCGAACTACAGATAAAACCGATATTTTATCGGCTTAATATTCAGATAGTTCCAATATTCCTTTCCTCGTCCCATATATCTGTCCGCAACTACTATAAAGATATTCTTCCTCCTTTTCTACAATTCCTGCTCTTACAGGATTGGAATGTATATAATTTAATTTGCTATCATAAAATTCTCTCGTAAAAATTTCCTCTCCATGATAACCCTCTTTCCAAAACCAAACATGACCATCTTTCTTTAGCAACCATAATAACCAACTTTTTCTACTTTCTTTTTCATTTTCTGAAATGGCCTTTACAATCTTTGATGCGGTGAATTTTTTAAAATCACGAATTGTGTCGCTCAGTTTGCCATTTTTACTACTGATTATCAAATGAATATGGTTTGTCATTACCACCCATGCATAAATTTCTAACCCTTTTTCTTTTTGGCAAAATCTCAAACTATCTAGCAAAACATCAACATAAATACTTCTTGTGAACACATCTACCCATTGATGTACAGTACAAGTAATAAAATAAACACCTTCTTGATTGGTAATACTATAACTTAGGGCCATAGGAAAATATAAAATTTCAAACTGGGATTTAAATCCCTTCTATCTGTAGTTCGACAATCGCTGCGCTAACTTGTCGAACAGCCCGATTTTTCTGAAGTATTGACATACAGTTCCGTACTAATCTCGAAAATCCCAAAATCCTAAGAATCACAATTCAGACAAAAATAAAAACAGCACGAAACCTTAGCTACAAACTCTCGATTACAAAATTGTGGTTGGTGAAAATGCAAATATCGCCAGCGATGCCCAATCCTTCTTGTACCATTTCTTTGGCTGTAAGGTGTGGGGCATGTTTCTTTAGAGCCAAAGCAGCCGAAAGTGCATAATTGCTACCCGAACCAATGGCGGCAATTTGGTTTTCTGGTTCTATTACATCTCCAGTACCAGAAATTATCAATATTTCATCTTTGCTGGCCGCAATCAGCATGGCTTCGAGTTTGCGCAAATAGCGATCTGTACGCCAATCTTTTGCCAATTCGATAGCAGATCGTTTTAAATTTCCGCCATAAGCTGAAAGTTTTTCTTCAAACCGCTCCAAAAGCGTAAAAGCATCGGCAGTTGAGCCTGCAAAGCCCGTTATTATTTTGCCATCGTTTAGCTTGCGTATTTTATTTACGTTGCTTTTGGCTACGGTATTGCCCATTGTTGCTTGTCCGTCTGCTCCAAGAGCCATTTGCCCATTATGAAGTACGCCAAGCACAGTTGTAGAATGTATTTTCATTTGTTTTTACAATTTTAATTATCATTACGAAAGACTATACCTTATTTGAATGCCAAAGGCAAAGACTGTTCGGGTAAATGAGGTAGAAATTTTGGGTTGCACTAATGTATATTCAAAATAAAATTGCGTAGTAAGCCTTTGGTTCACTTGGTAAGCAATATTTGGGCGAATATTGAAGTTGATTTGTCCTTGCGTAATCACCGCTGGGCCATCTATTCTTCGTTGGATTGTAGTTGATTCTTTTCTGCTCAGATCGACCCTAAATGTGACATCGTTTTTCAACACCACCTCTCTGCCTTGCCATTTTATTGGCAATTTTAAGTTGGCTTTTGTATATCCGTAGCCAATGGTGAAGCCCTCATTTCTGGTTTCCGTAATTTGTCTGTTTTGAAGCGTGAAATTGAGCAATCGATCGGCTGTATATTCGATCCTAAAATTCATATTGCCTTTTGTTTTGAAATTAAAGCCCAAAAGTGGAGCAAACCTTTCTACAATTGATACTTGGTTGATAATATTGATTGGCACAAAAATACCTGCCGAATCGGCTTGCGTTGGTAAGCTGGGACTGTAGAACTTATTAATTCCGATGGTATCGCCTCCGTAACGCAGGGAACTACTGTAGCTGCTCACACTGTAAGTATTGCTATAGGCATGGGTGATACTTATCGATGGAAAAATTTCTTTGATTGCTGGAAATAAATTTGGTAAACCGGCATAATCGATTCGCCAATTGGGCAACGGAATGGCTGGAAAAGATGTCAAGCCAATTTTGGAGGCGGGTGTATTGCTGTAGGCAGATAAAAAAGCGGGTATCAAAGCATCTTGAGAGCTAGTATCGTATTTTGCTGCATTTACATTTGGATTTTCTTTATTCAATCTATCTACGATAGTCTGCCTGTTGTTTTCAAATTGAGAGAAAGCTGCACTTGTTCTACTTTTGCCCAAATTCTCTTCAAAAAACGATTCTACCGTAAGATAACTTATGCTGTAAGTGCCTGTTCTGTAAGGGTTTTGGCTTGCAAATTGGGAAAAAACAGCGTCTCCGTTGATGGTATCAAATTGAGGAGCAAAACGTTCTTGATATGAAACGGTATTGGTGATTTTGGCATCGAGTTGAATTCTAAAATCTTTAAATGGTTCTAAATTTGCCCTTCCAGTGATGTTTTCAGACTGGTTTTGGGTAATTCGCTCGGTAATCAAAGGGTTTCTTGAAAAATATGTATTAGCAAAATTTTCATTTTTATAAACTGATGACGACTGATCGCCCAAAATAAAAGGCAAGAAGCTTTCATTGAGATTGCCTCCATTGAGCGATTCATCCAATCCAAAATATTTGGGTGTTCCCAAATAGCCAGGTAAAATAGTGCCATTCGTTCGTTGATACGTAATATTTACCGATCTTACCAGCATTAAAAATCGCAAAACTCCTTTTAAACCTGCCAAATCTGGTGGCGGCTTTACTTTTGATGTGTCCTTTTGGCCAGGGGGCAATTTGGGCGGTGCAGGTTTGGGTTTATCAGAATTTATTGTGCTCAAGAATTTTATTTTATTGTAAAATTTTACCAAATCTGCCCTGCCGTTCAGGTTAATATCTCTCGAGTTTTGCACCGTATTACCCAAATTCACTTTATCTGGATTTCGATAAGGGCCAGCCGTGTAGGTATAGCTTGCCGAATACCGTGCATCGGCTGCCAACCAATTGGTTGCAGGAAATTTGTCGAGCGGAAGCTTGTAATTAAGTCCAACTTTTTGATTGAAATTCTTTATCCTACCGCCATTTTGAAGGTTCTTTAGTATTGAATCTGTTTTCATTTGCTTATCTGCATAGCCTTCAAAACCGCCTGGCGGCTCATCGACTATGGCATTTACAGAGGCATTGTAGTTAAATTGGATGCTTTTGGTAATGCCCCAGCCAACTGCATAGTTTCTGTTGAACAAAAACCGCTTTTCAAAAGTAGCGGGAATACCAATGGTGTCGTGCCGCCCATTTACAATGCCATTGCTATATTGTGTTTGGGTGATGATTCGATCTAAATCGCCCCTGACAGATATCGAACTTGGCAACGGACTGATATTAAGGTCTTTGATTAATTTGAGATAATCTGAAGCCATTATTCCCTTCATCTTTTTGAAAGGCTCAAAAACAATCGCTTTGGGTGCAAAATTGTAGCCAGCTCCTGCTTTGTAATTTTTTGAGTCGTAGTTTTGAATATTTACATTGCTACGTCTCACATCGCTGTATCCAACACTCAATGAAATATTTTCTATATCAAATATGTATTTTTTTGCATTGGGCTTGGTCTTTACTTTTGAAATATTATTAAAACTTATACTTCTACGTGTTGTATTATCCTGTATTAAAGTAGCATAATCGGCCCCACTTCCAGGGTTTATCAACTCTTTATTTGCCACAGAACGTTCTGTGGGCACATCTGGATTGGTTGGGTCGTATTTGGGCGAAATATTTTTATTGTCGTAGCTGGCATACATGGGCAATCGGAGCCCAATTTTTTCGTTTTTTGGAATCAATTTTTCCACTTGAATATTTGCATTTACTCCAATTTCGAGCGTGTTTTCTTGCAATCTCTGTGATATTTTTTGTTCTAAACCACCAAATCCAGCACCAGTGTATTTTGTGGTAGCAGATACATTTCCTAAATCGGCCAATTTTATGCTTGCTCGGGCAGTGGCAGCAAATCCGTCCGATTGTTTTATGCCTTCTACACGCAATTCGTTTACCCAAATACACACACTTTTGGGCTGTTTATCGATCGATTTTGGGTTGCGAACACCAATCATTACGGTCTGCAAATTTGTATAAGATGGATTTCCCCGAATGTAAAGCCTTCGGGTATTGGTTTTCATAAAAGCAGGGTATACAGAAAATAGATCGCCCGTTTCCACATCGCGTTGCAATTTCAAATTCCACAATTCATTCAAATCTATATCAAACCAGTTGTCTTGTTTCCATATTTCATTTGGATCGTAAGTAGTGCCACCAGTATTATTTGTAAGTTTTAGAGGCATTTCAATTTCATAATAATTGTCCGTGAAATCAGATCCAAAACGCATAAAAACAGTGAGGTCATTGTCTTTTATTGCGTTTGGGTCGCCTTCGGCATGTACAAACATTTTTACTTTGTTGTAATTGATAAGGCTCAATCCACCCATATTTTTGAAAACAGCTCGGGCATCTTCGTCTGGCAATTGATCGACACACAATCGAAGCGAATGTTCATTTAATCTGCGCGGGGTGATGGAATTCACATCGTTATCTCGCTGATAACCAGGCGGAACTACATACGGACTAACATTTGGATTGGTCGGGCTGCCTTGGCTATTTTCTTCTGTATTTACGGTAGAGATGGTAAATACTTGGTCGTTTGGTTCGATTACTTCTTTCAAGCCTTTGTTTGATAAATCGCCTGTAAATGGCCTCCATTGGCTGCCGACCAATTGCAACTGTGCCATACGAAGTACTACTGGCTCTTTCCAACCTGTAAGATAAGTACGTAAAAAACGCACAGATTTGAAATTTTGAATATTGCCAAATTTAGTGAAGCCTTCTCTCAATGGTATTCTTACCAAATACCAAGTAATTGTCTCTCCATTTTCTGGCACAACTTCATCTACCGAATTGACAATAAAGTTTTTACCCACAGCCAAGCCGCCTGGTTTCAAATCTAATTCGTATTGGAAAAATTCTTCCAAATCATTCAATGTATTATTTTGGTTAATGTCTTCATTGTCAGGCGTAGAATACGAAGAAGCATTGAAGCCAGAAGAATTGGATGAATTGTCGGGGGAATTACCATCGGAGCCATTGAAAGCTTTGTATCTTTCTAGAATTTTCTTACCAGATTCATCTTGCTGAGAACCAAGAAAATACTGAAAATTATCATTTGATGGATCGTTAATTATTTTGTTTCGTTCCTCTTCATTTGTTACCCTGCGGCTTACTTCATCTACGTAGGTCTTAAATCTCGATTTTTCTTCATCATCTTTCAAGCCATCGAGCCCAACATCTTGGTTGGCTCTGGCTCCAGGATCGTTTTGAAAAGCATTGGTAATAAAAGGCTGATTGGTAACATAGCCCCAAGGTGATGCATCTACTTCAGGCCCAGGCTTTTGGCCATTGGTAGGCAAACCTTGTTCAAACGATTGCTTTCCATCTTTCAACACATCTTCTGAAATCGAACCTAAATTGAAAAATACTTTTCCGCCAGTTTCATTGTTTTTATTCAATTTTCCATCTAAAATTTTCCCATTATTTCCCCCTAAAAACGGATCCATCATCCAAAACTCTAAATATTGGTAATTGGCGTTGTCGAAATCTGTATCATAATTATTAACTGCTCTGGTGATACCTCCCCAGTTGTTCTCAGGGTTTGGCAAATTGCCTTCCGAAGACAGATTTGGGTTGTAATTGTATGTACCTCTTTCTGATGGAAAGTAGGCAATATCAAAAATAGGTTCGTTTAGTTGCAGTTGTGTTCGATCTCGACCAGGAAAAATAGCTTGCGGCAAAACTGGTCGTATATAGTTGTTTTTAAGATCATTAGCATTTTGGTTATTGGCGTTGTCGCCTCTGTAAAAACTTTGATCGACTGCATACCAAGCAATTTTTGCCCTTTTGTAACCCAAAGCTAGAGGATTGCTTGGATACTCTGCTCCCTCAAAATTGGGCGGAGTGGCAGCCAAACGCCAGTTGAGCCAGGGCGTGTTATCGAGCCGAAAGGGGAGTTGTGTACTTTCAAAATCGTCAATAAAAAAGGTTGGTTGGCCATCTTTGGTAACCAATTGAGGTGCACCCGGTATCAATTGGGCAAATTCGCCACTTATCTGCACTGTCGATTTCTCTTTGGTAGAATAAAAAGGCAATTTGTCTAATATATTGGTAATGAGTCGTGAATCGCTTTTATATGTTCCATCAAAACCCCAAACAGTATTATTAACTGGTTCATCGCCAATAGCAACCCTCGAAATCAACGGTCTTTCGTTCAAATTGAGCAAAGTTGCCCCAAATGCTACATCTTTATTCAATACATAATCGAGCCTAGCTCCGGTAAAAAACTTGCTACGTACTTGAAATAAATCGGCCTGTTCGTACCTAACACTTATATCCTTGCCGGGCAGCAATAGAGAAGGGTCAATTATTTTGACAGTTCCATTTGGTTGCACAATATATTGTACATTTTCAGTCAACAAAAGTCCACCAGACGTAACTTTTACGAATTTGGAGTCTGCTATCCCACCCCCTGCAAACCCCGAAATTGGTATTTCATCAGATGCTGTGGCTTGGTACCTGCCAATAATAAAAAACTTGTTTTTATTAGAAAGTTGCAGGGCATCTGCCTTTGTTCTTCGGTACAATTCGTTGTAGACATACTTATTTATCAACTCTGGCCGATTGAGAGAGTCTTCTTGAAAACCTTGCTTTAAAGTTTTTCCAAAAGGCTCAAGGACGGGAAATATTACCCTTCCAGCAGCTGGGTCGATGGTAATGGCCGTAATTCGGTTTTGATTAAGGAAAGATTGGGTAGTATTTGTTTGCCCGTTTTGGTTTTGTGTCGGATCGTTGGTGTTGGTAGCACCAGTTTGGTTGGCATTTTGACCGGGAGTAAGGTTTGGCTGTATTGGATTTGCCAACGAAGATTCTACAAAATCAAAATTGCCATCTGGCTGTGGGTCGTTGCTCATGTTTAAACGATCGAGCCCCAATATTTGTATCAAAGGCTTGCCATCGATGAGCGATTTTGGTTCATTTTTCAACACTGGCGTGTTCAATTGCGTTCTATCATCGCGATAGACGACCCTTAATTGGAAATTTTCGCGCGAAATATTTGATGCCTGCAAAGAGTAAATATTTTTCATTTGCAAATCCCACATCGGTACGTCTGTGCGGATGGTACTTGGGCGAAGCAATTTTACAAAAATGGTTTGTTTAGCATCTAATTTTGAGTAATCTTCTGTCAATTCGCCCACTTTATAAACTTTCCCTAAATACGAATACTCAAATGCCACACTCACAATATCATCTCTCCCTACAGCAGTATTCAACGAAATATATCCCAATTGCGGGTTGAATTTGAATTCGGTATCCTTCAATCGCCTACAATTCCGCATGACTTCAAAATCGTCTCCATTTTTAAGGCCAAAGCTTGCTCCTTCCAATTCAAATGCAGTATTATCGGCTCTTCTCAATCCAGCAAAACTATTGGTTGAATCGCCCGCGACCTTTATTAGCTCGTTAAAAAGACTGTTTGATTCATTTGAAGTTGGCACATGCCTAAAAGGGATAATGCTAGTTTTATTAAATGGCGAATATTCTCCCAAATCCATGAAACCAACAGCATTTCGTAAGTTATCAGTGGTATTGTTTCTATTGGTAATCCAAACTTCTACACGGGTTACATTTACCCCCGATGTGATTTGTGGCATATTTTCGAGCGATTTTTCATAATTATTTCTAAAAAATTGCCCCAAAAAGTAATGTCGATTATCTTCATAATTATCAGCCCGTACCGAAAAATCTCTGCCTTGGGCACCACCTTGCAGCTTAGTTTCTTGTCCGCGGCCTCTTTGTTGGGCTGCAATTGCTGTTACTTGTAGACGGCCAAATTTCAAAGTGGCTTTCACGCCAAATAAATTTTGTGCACCTTGTATCAAGCTGGTATTCAGTGGCATACTTACATTTCCTGCCTCTACTTTTTGAATGATATCTGTTTCGAGTGCAGTGTATTCTATTTTTACGTTGTTGTCGAAATCAAACTGTGATTTAGTATCTTGGTTGATGGTTATTTTCAATCGTTCGCCAATTTTCGCTTGGGCGTTCATGGCAATTTGTTGATCGAAAAAGAAGCCACCAATCGATCGTTGGTTCACGGCAATAGCAGGATTGTTGGTAACTTGAATTCGATACCCAAAATCGAGCAAAACCGAGCCATTTAGCTTCACATCTATATAATTCCCTCCAAAAATGCGGTCTAGATTAGGATTAATGTAAATTCTGGGGATGAGGGCACGTGGTTTGTCTTTCTTTGCAGCAGCTTTGTCGTCACTTTCTTTTGATTTTTGGCGATAATAATTTTTGGCCGCTTGTTTGTTTTGAAACCTTTTGTACTGATCGAAAGTCATGATCGTGCCAGGCTTGAAATCTACATCGCCCAATTTTTCATTCACATTGTAGTATTGTCCACTTGGGTCGAGCTCCACCTCTGTTTTTACCCCTTTTGGTCGATCGAGTGTAAGTGGAGAGCGTTTTCGTTCCTTATTTTTCAAGTAGTCTTCGTACTGCTCTTTTTCTTTGTAGGTTGGCTTTCTGCTTGGTTTGTATTTTATTTTATCTAAAGTGTCTTCATCTGCAGAATCGGCCAAAAAATAATCGCTTTTGGTTGGAAATGAGCGAAAATGCGGATTAGGCTTGGCAAAAGTGAGCCAAGAAACGAGCGAAAATAATGTTCCAGTAAAAATTAATATTGACTTATTTTGATGACGCAACCCCAACTATAAAAATCTTTATGCTGATTTTAATGCTATTTTAATTAATTCCTCAGTTGTAAAGTTTTTATCATTTGTTCGAATTATGTTGTCAATTGTTTTTTCGGCAGCAGGCTTAGGTATTCCCAAAGAAAGCAATGCCGCTAAAGCATCATTTCTTACACTGCCCTGCGAATTTATGGGAATATTTTGAGAATGTGTGAGTAGTGAGTCTTTTTTGAATTTATCTTTTAGTTCTAATATCACCCTTTGTGCTGTTTTTGGCCCAATCCCTTTAATCGATTGGATAGTTTTTACATCTTCTTTGGCTACTGCATTTTGCAATTCTGATAGAGAAAGGGATGACAGCATAGTAAGAGCTGTGTTTGAGCCTATGCCAGAAACAGAAATAAGGTCTAGAAACACCTTTTTTTCTGCCATTTCACTAAAACCATAAATCGAAAAAGTATGTGTTTGGTCGCTTAGCACCACATAAGTGAACACTTTTCCTTTTTCTGCGTTCTTAAGATGGGCGTACGTGTTGAGTGAAATTTTCACTTCATAGCCTACTCCTTGTACATCAAGCATTGCTGTTGCAGCCTCTATGTGGGCAATTTTACCTTCTAAATAAGCAAACATTCTTGAAATTTAATATGGGAAACCAATACAAAACTAGCTATTTCAATTGAAATTATCATAATATATTACCAAGAACAGGCATAAAAAACGTTTGTAAATAAAATGACTCTTCTTTGGGATTCACTAAAGAAATGCACTATATTTGCTCTATTATGAAAAAGATAGTATTCACATACATATTTTGCCTATTTTTAGTGTGGACTTACACAAGTTCAAATGCCACCACGTTGATGAAACGCAGTTCGCACATCGAAATTGTATCTCAAAATCCTATTGTTGAAGTGGTAGCTTATCCAAATCCATTTAAAGATGGTGTAAGCCTTGAAATTGTCGCTGTGAATTGCAAGCCAACTGTTTTGAAAATATACGATATTATAGGCGTAGAGAAATTGGTAATTGATTTGGAAGATTTTGCTGGTTCAGGTCATTATAAATTGCAAATAAAAGATTTGGCAGAAGGTATTTATTTTTGTAATATCTACTCGCACAACAAATTGCTTGACTCAAAAAAATTAGTTTGTTCAAAATAGTAGCTTAATAGTATATTTTAGAAGCCTCGATTTCAAAACTCAAGGCTTTTTTTATGTCTAAAAATTTACTTTCAGCCCAATGCCAGCATTTGATAGGCTGATTTTTTCGAGGTATTTATTGATTTGCTTTCCATTTCTATTGTGAAAAAGGTACAACCCACAATCGAAAATCATCAAAAAACCACCTTGCAACAAAATGCTATTTCCGTAGCCTTGCAACAATTGCGATTGGTCGTTTCCGACAGAAAGTTGATTCAAGTATACGCCTCCAATCATGTAAGCAGCATCCAAACCAATGTTTAGCAAAAGAATTTTTTCGATCAAATGCTGTTGCTTTACATTTTCAGCAAACGTGAGCGGAGCTTTGTAGTTTTTTAGAAGCGTTGGCAATGCGATTCCTAGATTTATCAAATTCCAGCCCGCATTCATTTGGTAAAAATAATGGTCTACGCCCGTTGTTTGCAAAGAGACAACAGTACCCAAAATGATGTTTGATGCCGCCCAAGACCCTAAAATGAGCATGCCTTTTTTATTGGTTTGGTGTCGCTTAATGGCAGTTTCGTGCCACTCGATCTCGGTTTGGGCTAAAGTTTGGAGTGATAAAAATGAAAAACAGGCAAAAATGACTCTTTTTAGCATAATTGTGCAAACGGTAAAAATTATCGAACATTGAAATTAAAGATAAGTTTTAAATAAAAAGCAAAAAAGATGTTGTGTAATTTGCGTATTTGACTGAAGCTCACTAATATTGCAACCCGTTTAAAAAACAACGAGATTCTTCCTTAGCTCAGCTGGTTAGAGCACTAGACTGTTAATCTGGGGGTCCTTGGTTCGAGCCCAAGAGGGAGAGCGTTAAAAAGCCACTTAATTCGTTTTAAGTGGCTTTTTTTGTTAGGTTAATAAATCGATGAATAGAATTTGCTAAACCACCAAAGCTCCAGCAATATTTGGGTTTTCAGGATTTACCGAAAGTTTTAATTGGGCCGGATGAATAATTAAATCCATGTCTTCAATAGGAATTGCTCCTAAAAGGGTCATGTTTCCTAAAACCAAAGCACCTGTAAGGCACATTCTATTCAAATAATTTACTTTGATTGGGCCTACATAAGGCGCTAATTTTTTTGAACCATCTGCAATAGTTACTTCTCTTTTTTCAAATTCTTGGAGCTTCAATTGGAAAGCAATGTGCTCAGGAATACACAAAAGCAAAGCACCAGTATCTACCAAAGCCTTTGTATAAATACTATCTAATTGGTGATCTGAGGCGTTTGAAAGCTGTATTTCTGCGAATATTTGTCCCATTTTATACCTGTTTATGTTTTGAGATAAAGCCTATTTAAAGTTAAGTACAAAAAATCGGTAAAAAAATAGCTTTGGTTTTTTCTAAAACATTTATTACCCCAAAGTCTTTTTATCTTTGCTCTTTATTATTCGAATTATCCAACTATGCCTTTCAACTTAGTTTCTGAATACAAACCTACTGGCGATCAGCCTAAAGCCATTGCAGAACTGGTAAAGGGAATAAATGCTGGCGAACAAGCCCAAGTACTTTTGGGAGCTACAGGAACAGGTAAAACTTTTACCGCAGCCAATGTTATTTACCAAACCCAAAAACCAACCTTGGTTTTGTGCCACAACAAAACATTGGCAGCCCAATTATATGGAGAGTTTAAGCAGTTTTTTCCTGAAAATGCGGTCGAATATTTCATCTCTTATTACGATTATTATCAGCCAGAAGCATTTATTCCAAATTCTGGCACCTATATTGAGAAAGACTTATCTATCAACGAAGAAATTGAAAAGCTAAGACTTTCGGCTACCTCTTCTTTGGTTTCGGGGCGAAGAGATGTGATCGTAGTAGCCTCAGTATCTTGCATTTACGGTATCGGAAATCCTGAAGAATTTGGAAAACTAACATTGAAAATTGGGGTTGGCGATATGGTTGCCCGCAATAAATTTCTTTTTGCATTGGTAGAAATATTATATTCTCGCACCCAAAATGAGTTTACACATGGCACGTTTCGTGTAAAAGGAGACAGCATAGATATTTTTCCTGCCTATGCAGATTTTGCCTATCGCATTATTTTTTATGGCGATGAAATAGAAACCATACAAAGAATAGAACCCGAAAGTGGAAAAAAGATAGCAGATGAAGAGAAAATAAGCATTTTCCCTGCCAATTTGTTTGTAACCGGTCGCGATTCTTTAAATCGAGCTATGAATGAAATAAGAATTGATTTGGGAGAACAAATTAAATTTTTTGAACGCGATCAGCGATATGTTGAAGCCAAGCGAATTCAGGAAAGGACTGAATTTGATTTGGAGATGATGAATGAATTGGGCTATTGCTCGGGAATTGAAAATTATTCTAAATATTTTGATAGAAGAAATACAGGCCAAAGGCCTTTTTGTTTGCTCGATTATTTTCCTGACGATTTTTTGATGGTGGTCGATGAAAGCCATGCCACGATGCCTCAAATACGTGCCATGTGGGGTGGCGATCGGTCGAGAAAAGTAAATTTGGTCGATTATGGGTTTCGTTTGCCATCGGCAATGGACAATCGCCCTTTGACTTTCAATGAATTTGAGGGAATGCTCGGCCAGGTTTTGTTTGTGAGTGCCACGCCAGCAGATTATGAATTGCAACGCGTGGGTGGGGTAGTGGTAGAGCAAATAATTCGCCCAACTGGCTTGCTTGATCCTGAAATTTACGTACGACCATGTACCAATCAAATTCCTGATTTGTTAGAAGAATTAAAAGTTTGTATTGCTGGAGGCGGCAGGGTTTTGGTGACTACGCTTACCAAAAGAATGGCTGAAGAAATGTCGAAATACCTCACCAATATGAACATCAATACACGGTACATTCACTCGGAGGTAAAAACATTGGATAGAGTTGAGATTTTAAGGGAGTTGCGATTGGGGATTTTTGATGTTTTGGTAGGGGTAAACTTGCTACGTGAGGGTTTAGATTTGCCAGAAGTAGAATTGGTAGCCATTTTTGATGCAGATAAAGAGGGTTTTTTGCGGAATCAACGCTCTTTGATTCAAACTATTGGCCGTGCTGCGCGAAATGTAAAAGGGCATGTAATCATGTATGCTGATGTGATCACGGGTTCGATGCAACAAGCCATCGATGAAACCAATCGAAGACGAGCCATTCAAATGGAGCATAATCGTGTAAATGGTATTACGCCAACTACCATTTTCAAGTCGAAAGAAGCCATAATGGC
>JBJXGB010000174.1:0-2845 GCA_046152935.1 Cytophagales bacterium | reverse complement strand
CTTCTTTGACCCTGAATTATGCAATGTCACAATATGCTATTGGATCCTTTGATATACAAGATTATACTACTGGCGACTTTAATGCAGACGGATTAGTAGATATGGCAATAGCGAATGGAGGAGCAGGTGGATTGCCAATAATATTGGCTTCGAGTACAAGTGGCTTTGGTGTTCCTAATTTTTTACCTACTGTTGGGTCTCCAAAAGCAATTGTATCAGCTGACTTTAATGGTGATGGAAAATTAGATATTGCCACTGCAGGGACTAATATTGGCGGTTGGGTTAGTATGCATATGGGCAATGGTATGGGTGGTTTTAGTGGGTTTATCAACTATAATGTAGGAGATAATCCTAATTCACTGGAAGCGGGCGATTTCAATGATGATGGTTTTATCGATTTGGTTTCAGCCAATTTTGGTAGTAACAATATAAGTTTGTTAATAAACAATGGTAATGGTGGGTTTTTCAATGCAACTAATATATCTGTTGGTAGTCAGCCATCAAGTGTAAAAGTAGGTGATTTTAATCAAGATGGATTGGCTGATATTGCTGTAGTCAATAGTAATTCCACTAATTTAAGTATATTGTTAAATTCTGGCAATGCCAACTTTACAAACTCAGCTTTATTGACTGTAGGTATAAATACTGTTGGGCTTACAATATCAGATTTTGATAGTGATGGAATATTAGATTTGGCAGTTGTAAATTTTATAACAAACTCTATACCTGTTTTCAAAGGAGTAGGTAATGGAACTTTTACTAATTTAGTTAATATTCCTTCTGTCAATGGAAATAATAAAATCAATTCTGGAGATTTTGATGGCGATGGCGATGCAGATTTATTAGTGTCTAATACTGGTTTAGATAGAACAGTTAGAATATTTTTGAATGACGGCATAGGTAATTTCAATCTGAATAAACAAGAATCTGTCTTCCCTCAATTACCTGTTGGAGTTGAAATAGCTGATTTTAACAACGATGGCAAAGCGGATTTTGTGACTGGAAGTACGTCCTCTTTTATTTTTAAGTATGATCCTCCTATTACTGGAATTTTCAGAAGCAAGGCCACAGGCAACTGGAGTAATCCTGCTATTTGGGAAGTTTCGACCAATACTGGTTTGAGTTTCCAAAGTACCTCTCAATATCCAGGGCAGTTGACACCATTTGATGAAGTGAGCATTGCAGGGGGGAATGTGGTCGATTTAGATGTTGCTCCTTCTCCTTTGGTAGGATTGACGATAGCAGGTGCTTCAACATTTGATGTTCAAAATGCAATATCTATAAGTGGAATTACTGAGGTTTTAGGTACTTGGAATCGTACAGCATCGATTGGAGATAGTTATTTTGGCGGGGAATTGAAAATATATTCATTTAATGGATTTAGACACACAGCAACTTCTCATAATTATATTTTTAGTAATGGTATTTCACTTATTGGTGCAGGCTCTTTAAACTTAGGAACAATGGGAAATGCAAGATTTGTCAACAATAACCAAACTCTAACCGGAGGCTCATTTGTTTTTGGTGATCAATTTACAATCGAAAATGTAGAAGTCACTTTAAATGGACAAATGTCTGGGTTTAGTAATTTGGGAAATAGAATGAATGGTACTTCTGCTAGTTCTAAGTTTGAATTAGCTCCTAATTCGACTTTAAATTATGCTGCACAAATATTGCCGATGCAATCTGGGTTATTTGTAGTTTCAGCTTCAGGAAGTTCTGTCAATTACAACCGAAGTGGAGCTCAACCCATTTACGCTACTGTTTATCATAATTTAAACTCGTTTATTTCAGGCGTCAAAACACTAACTGGGAACACTTCAGTATTGAATAACATTATTTTATCTGCCACTACGAATTTAATTTTTCCTACAACCACTACCTCATTAGAAGTTTTTAATAATATTTCTGTATTAGGAGTTTTAGATATGACACATGGATTACAACCACATCAATTACGTTTGGGAGGTGGTTTTTCTGTATCTGGTACATACTTACCTGGTTTTGGTATTACTGAATACTTCTCTACATCACCTCAAAATATTAAGACTGGCTCATATTATGGTCTCAAACTCTCTGGAGGTAGTGCCAAAACTGCTTTGGGAAATATTGAGGTGAATAGTAATTTAACTTTATCAGGGGCACTATTCGATATTGGTAGTCATTCATTGAATATTACTAATTCCCAAATATTATCAGCTCCTGGTTTCGATTTTGGGATAAATAACATGATAGCTACGGATAACAATCTAGGATTTGTATTCAGAGATAATAGTTGTAACCCATGCAATGGAAACGGTGTATATCCTTTTGGTATTTTGTCTCCATTGCCCAAATATTTGCCGATAAACGTCAAGAGCTATGATTTTACTGATAATTCAAATTGGATGCTGAGACCTTTCTCTGGAACTGCTTTAAATGGCTCTAGTGATTTTATTAGTCGTCAATTTGAAATACAACAAACTTGTATGACTGCCTGTAATGTTGGAGGATTTCAGTTTGAAGCTGCATTTGACCCTACTACTGATTTGACAGGACAACCTAATGTGGTATTTAAAAATACTTCTGGTGCAGACAATGGTTTGTTAAACTATTTTATCAATACAACAAATGGGTTATATGGAATTTCAAGTCCCACGACAGGCTCTTTGAACGATGGAATTTATTATGCCACCAAAGTAAATCCAAAATTATATGTTTCAAAAACAGATGGAAACTGGTCAAGCCCAGCGATATGGAATGTTTCTACTGATAGTGGTGTTAGTTTCTTCAATGCCACCGACTATCCCGGTCAGTTTTTGTCATTTGATGTGGTGAGTATTACAGGTGCTACTAATGTTACTTT
>JBJXGB010000172.1:0-10391 GCA_046152935.1 Cytophagales bacterium | reverse complement strand
GAATTACCAAAACGGTATTAAAGCCATTTGGAAAAATTGCAATTGACGGAGTAGTTTACGAAGCCTCATCTGATAGTAGTTTTATTGATGCTGGAGTCGAAATAAAAGTCACAGCCCTTGTAAATGGGTATTTATATGTAAAAACTAATTGAAATATCGATAGTATAATCCACTAATAATCAACTAGATGGCTCCAATTTTAGGAATTATCCCTTCAAGGTTTGGTTCTACTCGTTTTCCTGCCAAAGCTTTGGCAGAGATCAATGGAAAATCGATGGTTCAAAGAGTGTATGAACAATCAAAAAAATCTACTCTTCTTACCGATGTGGTTGTAGCTACCGACCATTTGCAAATATACGAGCATGTGCTTTCGTTTGGTGGCAAAGTGGTGATGACTGATGAAAAGCACGCCAGCGGCACAGATAGATGTGCTGAGGCATTCACAAAATTGAATGAAAATTTTGATTTTGTCATCAATATTCAGGGCGATGAACCATTTATAAAACCAGAGCAAATTGATGAACTTGCTTCTATTTTGGTTTCAAATATAGAATTGGCAACTTTGGTGCTCAAAATCAACGATAATGAGGCTATTCAAAGTGCAAACACCGTAAAAGTAGCCATAAATACCAAAAATGAAGCCTTGTATTTCAGTAGAAACCCGATTCCTTTTGTAAGAAATTTTTCAAAAAACGAATGGGGGCAACATCAAACTTTTTTGAGGCATATTGGCATTTATGCTTACAGAGCCGATATATTAATGAAAGTGACTAACTTAAGCACTTCAAGCTTAGAACTGGCAGAGTCGCTGGAACAGCTGCGATGGCTCGAAAATGGATATAAAATAACTGTGAAGGAAACCAAATACGAAAGCTTTGGCATAGATACTCCAGAAGATTTGGAGAAAATATTGGCTATGGGAATTAAATGACTAGTAAATCCTTTGGTAAGAAACTACTAATAGAGCACTTTCTGGTTTTCCAAATCAAACAATTCATTCAAAACATCAATAAGAACATCTTGTTCGCCTCGTTTGCAAGCAGCTTTTAAATGTACTACAGGCAATTTAATGATTTTTTGCATCATATTTTTGGTGATCGTTTCCACCATTTTGAGCTCATTCTCGGTCAGTTGCTTTTGAAAACGCTTCAATTCATCTGTCCGTATCGTTTCTAAAGCGCTTTTAATTTTATGGATGGTTGGGGAAACCTCCATTTCTTTGCTCCAATTTAGAAAATCGTACACAGATTCTTCAATGATACTCTCCACATGCGGAATCGAATCAATGCGTTTTTGTTGTGCCTGCGTGGTTTTCTTACTAAGGTCTTCAATATTGTAAAGGATCACCCCTGCTAGGCTTTCGATATCGGCATCTATGCTTCTTGGTACAGCCAAATCGACAAAATATTTATGAGAATACACCTGTAAATCGGCCAATTTTACTTTGTCAATAATGGGAGCTTCTACCTGTACGGCTGAAATAATAACATCAAAATACTTAATATGACTTAAAAGAAGCTCAAAAGGCAATATTTGCAGTTTTATATCAGTAGCTATTTTAGAAGCCAACTCTTCAGCTTTAGAAAATGTACGATTGCAAATTACAATGTTTGCAAAACCAAAACTAAATAAATTCTTGGCTGTGTCTTCGCCAATCTCACCAGCTCCTATCAGTAATATTCTTGCATTTCTATTCGACTGCAACACATCGTCTATCAATTCGGTAGCTGCATACGAAATAGAAGCTGCGCCATCTCTGAATGAAGTTTCTTGGGTTATTTTCTTATTTGTGTAGAATATCGAGTGCATCAATCTGTGCAAAAAAGCACCAGCCATATTCAAATCTGCCGACCATTGGTAAGCATCTTTTATCTGACCCGCAATCTGTATATCGCCTACTATTTGGGCATGCAACCCAGCAGAAACTTCAAATAAATATTTTACGGCAGTATTGTTATCTACAATTCTAGAAAAATAACTAGCCAAGTCGCCTTGCTTACCTACTTCTGTATTTTCGATCAAATAAGCAATCAGTGGGGCGTTAATATCGACTTCAGATACATAATACACTTCTGTGCGATTGCAGGTAGAAACTACCAACACCTCATTCAAATCAAATTTTTCTCTAAGATTTAGTAACAATGTTTTGCACCCCTGCTCATCAAATGAAAATAGTTCACGAATGCCGATGGGCGTATTCGTAAATGTTAGAGAAATCGCTTTTAAGTTACTCAAAATCTATATTAAATTGTGCTACAAAATTAACATTTGCGAAATTCCAAAACCCAAGTTTTCCTTATTTAAAATGATTCGAAACAATGGAAATTTCTTAAAACATTAACATCATTCAAACTCTAAAATACAGGCTAAAAGTTTTAAAAATTGCTAGAGAATGCAAATTATAGCCAAATCAACGCATATTGTGATACACTGCTTGCACATCATCGTCATCTTCCAATTTTTCGATCAATTCTATTACTTCATCGGCTTGCTCATCTGTTAAATCGTCTTTAAACACACTAGGTATTCGCTGCAATTCAGCACTCAACACATTTATTTTTTTATCTTCCAATGCTTTTTGCATTTTTCCAAAATCAGTCAAATCTGCATAGATGGTAATTTCTTCATCTTCCAATGTTATTTCCTCCGCCCCAAAATCGATCAGTTCTAGCTCCAAATCTTCAACATGAAAACCCTCGGCTGCAAATTTGAAAACTGCTTTGCGAGCAAACATAAAAGCTACACTACCAGAAGTACCAATTGCTCCTCCATTTCGCGAAAAAATCACCCTTAAATTGGCGATCGTACGATTGGGGTTGTCGGTAGCGGTCTCTACAATAAAAGGAATGCCATGAGCACCGTAGCCTTCGTATACGATTTCATCCATCTCTTTTTCCTCTTTGCCTTGTGCACGTTTTATCGCTCCATCAATATTGTCTTTTGGCATATTTATCGCTTTGGCATTCTGTATAGCAGCACGCAGACGGTTGTTGCTAGCAGGGTCGGGACCACCACCTTTCACCGCCATCACTATTTCTTTGCCTAATTTTGTAAATGCCTTCGACATAGCACTCCAACGCTTCATTTTTCTGCCTTTCCTAAATTCGTATGCTCTTCCCATTTTTTTATACTTAATGTTGACAAATTTGACTGCAAAAATGCTTAATTGACACATAATTTAAAAATCTAATTCAATAAGTTTCCGTCACAACTTCACATTTAATAATAGGCCTCATAATGGTAGAAATTGAAAGTCCACGATACAAAACCAATACAATCACATCAGATATAGAGACTATCGAAGCAGAAAGAACGTTTTTGTCGGGCCCACTTGATAGAATTATTGAATTCAGAATGGCTTTTAGGGTATTATTTGAATTTATCAGAGGCTTCCGCAAATTACATTTTGTAGGCCCTTGTATTACCGTTTTTGGATCTGCAAGATTTAAAGAAGGACACAAATACTATGAAATGGCGCGGGAAATGGGTGCAAAAATATCAAAATCTGGTTTTTCGGTAATGACAGGAGGTGGTCCTGGCATCATGGAGGCGGCAAATCGAGGTGCAAAAGAAGCTGGAGGCAAATCGGTTGGTTGTAACATCATCTTACCTTTTGAGCAAAATCCAAATCCCTACTTAGATATTTGGGTCGATATTCGTTATTTCTTTGTTCGAAAAGTATTTCTACTCAAATATTCCTACGGATTTGTAGTAATGCCTGGTGGTTTTGGAACTTTAGATGAGTTTTTTGAAGCCCTCACTTTGATTCAAACCAAAAAAATAGAAAATTTCCCAGTGGTATTAATGGGCAAAGATTTTTACCAGCCTTTGGTAGATATGGCACTGAAAATGAGGCACGAAGGCACCATTTCTTCTTCTGACCTTAAGCTGGTTTTTCTTACCGATTCTGTAGATGATGCAGTTGCCTACATCGAAACTCACACGTTGAAATCGCCCAAATATAGACTTCGAAAAATCAAAAAAATGACGATTTTGGGAGAATAATCTCAAGCCGCCAAGGTTTTTGTAAATGAATTTATTTGAAAAAACCAGTTGAATTGATTAATATTTGGCTATCACTATTAAATGGCTATTTTTGTAAATACAATATTTCTATACTTATGCATAAGCAATCTTTCGCTTTTATTCTTTTTGTGATAGGCTTTCAGTTAACGTTATTAGCTCAAAATCCGGCTAGAACGCAAAAAATGCGGTCCGAAAATGCGAAAAAAGCTAAGCAAAAATCGCAAACACCGCGTTCCGCCTACTATTACGAAGTAGACTCTGATAAAGATGGCGTACTCGACATCAACGACAAATGCCCTGGCATGGGTAAAAGAGGTGAGGTGACACCGTTTGGATGCCCAATCGACACCGATTTTGATGGCGTGTACGACTCCGAAGACCATTGCATCAACGAGAAAGGTGTAAAACAAAATTTTGGTTGTCCTTGGCCCGATACCGATAACGATGGTATTGCCGATAAAGATGATGAATGTATCACCGTTTTTGGCACAATTGATTTCAACGGCTGCCCAGATACGGATGGCGATGGCATAAAAGATTTGGACGATAATTGCCCAAAGGAAAAAGGAACTTGGGCGTTGAGAGGTTGTCCACCCAAAGACTCTGATGGCGATGGCATACCAGATGCAGACGATTTATGCCCAAAAACTGCGGGTGTTAGAGAGTTGAGGGGCTGTCCGCCTTTGAAACCAGAAGAAAAAGAGGCTTTGAAAAATGCCTTTGACAATCTTTTGTTTGAAACTGGAAGCGATGTCATTGTCGAAACATCATTCCCCTCTTTGAACAGCTTAGCTAGGATAATGATTAACAATCCAGCTACAAAATTGCATTTGGAAGGCCACACCGATGATGTAGGCGAAGACCAAACAAACTTGGTTTTGTCAAGAAAAAGAGCAGCATCCGTAGAATTATATTTGGAAAATAAAGGAGTACAGCACGTAAGAATTACCTCTGATGGCTATGGCGAGACCCAACCAAAATTGCCAAATGTTAGCGATGGAAATAGAAAAATAAACAGAAGGGTGGAAATGATTTTGGCGTACGAATAATGAATATAAATTTTGGCGAAAGAAAGAAAAGTTTCAGATAAACAAAAAAAACAATTTCAGCTACAAGGTGCCATAATTATTGTACTGGGCTTTTTTTTAGCAAGCACCACTTTTTATGGCTATCAAATATTGTTTGCCGATAATGTGTTGCTCGACAAGCCCAATAAATCTTTATTTATTCCCAAAGGTGCAGATTTTAAGCAAGTCGTAGATTCTCTAGAGAAAGGTGATTTTCTGCACGACAGGCTGTCTTTTATGTTTTTGTCTAAATTATTAGATTATAGACAAAACGTGAAACCAGGTAAGTACGACTTTGAAACCAATACAAGCAATTTTACATTAATCAAAAAACTTAAAAATGGTAGGCAAACGCCATTGAAACTCACATTTAATAATGTGAGAACAAAAGCTGATTTGGTAAAGAAAATAACAAAAAAACTGCCTTTCAATGCTCAAAATTTGCTTGACACATTAAATAATGCCGATTTTTTATCTACCAAATATGGCTTCAACGACACCACAATCATGGCCATGTTTATACCTAATACTTACGAAGTGTATTGGACTTTTACCATTTCTGATTTTCTAAACTATTTTCAAGAACAATACCAAAGATATTGGACTGCTGAAAAAATAAAACAAGCCAACAAAATAGGCCTCACGCCTGTACAGGTGACAGTAATGGCATCAATTGTGGAAGCTGAGACCAATAAAAATCAAGAAAAACCTCGAATAGCTGGTGTATATATGAATAGATATAATGCTAGACAACGCTTGCAAGCCGACCCTACACTTGTATTTGCCACAGGCGATTTTGATGCCAGAAGAATTAACGAATTTCATAGGTATTACAAATCTCCGTACAACACCTATAGAAATGTCGGTTTGCCGCCAGGTCCCATCAATTTACCATCGATGGCATCGATAGAAGCCATTTTGAATTATGAACGACACTCCTATTTTTTCTTTTGCGCTAGGCCAGATCTTACTGGCTATCACCTATTTAGCACTACTTTTGACGAACATTTACAAGTAGCTAGAAACTATTGGAAATCGCTCGACAAAGAAAATATTCACCAAGGCAAAAGAGTAAACCAATAATATTTCCATTTTGATATTCTTTCGCTCGGCATTCTTTCGCTATTTAACGTTATTTATTGCCATTATCGTCATCAATTTTATGCTAATAAAATGGTATGCGCATACAAAGAACGAATATATAGCGAATTGGAAAATAGTAGTAATATCGGAGCTAATGCTCGTAGCTATTTTGGTATCGAGAATTGGCTATAAAAATCTTAAAATGAAGTGATTGCCATATTTTTTTTACTTCATCTTATTAATACTCGATTAACTGCGGCTATTGCATCTACCAAAAGCCGTTTTCTGTGCCATAAAACATAGCAACAGCGCTAAAAGAATTAATAATATCTGTTAAAATTTAGCAAGTAAAAATATTAAGTAAAAATTAAGGCTTCAAACTTTTATTCAACTCTTCCACTAATTGAAATACTGTTGTGCAAGGATTTTGCTGAGATGGTGGTAGACTCAAATTTGCTTGAAGCAATCTTTTAGCATTTTTTATTGCAAATTCTTGATTTTGCTTATGTAGGGTATATAAAGTGGCAGCAAAATCTTTTGATTTCCCCACTTTTTCATAGTCTGTTTCAAATTTTTCAGATAGAAACGCATAGTACTCCTTTCTAGTCCATTTGGCTTGCAGGGCTATAAAATGCAAAACAAACCAAAGTTCAAATGAATCATTTGAATACGCCACCTGTAGACCGTATTTCCTTGCCAGTGCTATGGCATTGTTAAAATCTTCTGCCACATTTTTGCCATTTTCATAATCTATGTCAAAATCAAACACAACCCAAATCTGCCTTATTTTATCATAATTTTGTGAAAATCTTTTATTTTCAAGTCCAAGACCAAGCACTTGATCCTTTTTCAAAGTCTCAATCACTGTTTCTACCAATTTAGTTCTTTGGTGCCCAAAGCCTTTTATTGTTTCTACTTTCCATTCTGTGGTATTTATTGGGAAAGATTCAAAATATTGAATTTCAGTAACTTCACCTTCGCAATAAATTCTAAAAATGGCTTTAAACGCCTTGTTTCCTGTTGCTTTTCTTGAAGTCTCCTTTTTCTTTAGCCATGGTGGATTATTGTCTTTGATAACTCTAGCCATAATTATTCTTCAAATAATTTTTTGAAACCGCCTAAAAATGGAATAGCCCCGTAAATGCCATTGATATAATCTTTCTCGAAAGAGGCATCGTTGCGCACGCCTTTAAAATCTGTAAGTGAATAAATCACAGATTCTCCTTTATTATTTTTTTCTGCAAAATAAATTTGGTCTCTCCTTAATAAATGTGGATCGAGCAAATTGGTATCGTGGGTGATGAAGAATAATTGCGCGTTTTTGGGATTGGTTTTTGGGGAATTAAAAAGCTGTACAATTTTTTTTGTCAATAACGGGTGTAAACGTGCATCAAATTCGTCTAATACTAGTAATTTCCTTTTTGATAAAGCCATGAGAATCAAGCCACTTAAACTTAAGAATTTGAAAGTACCAGCCGATTCTTCTTCATTCAATGTAAATTGCGTTTGGTGAACAATATTCCCATCATTATCAAAAACATCTCTAAGCGTCATCCATGAATTTTCATTGAAATTTGCACCCTCAGCCTTATTTTCATGGGGATTTAAAATGTCTTTAATTCCAAAGTCTGCATTTTCTATTAAATTAATTAAAGTTTTTTTTGCCTCAATGTCTGATAACATGTTTGCCGTATGAATTGAAAAACCATCATTCAACCCACCAACGACAATAAATTCATTAAAAAAATAGTTTTTTAGTTCAAAACATAATCCTTTAGTTAAGAACGCACCAATATTCAAAACTAATGACGTTTCAGGAATATTGCTTTGAGGAATAACCTTTCCATCGGAGAAAGAAGAATTATTCGTTTTTACTTTCTCAAATTCTCTTTTAAATAATTCAACTTCACTTTTTTTTATTACGCCAAATAGCCATTCTGATTTAATTTTTCCATTGAGCAATTCAAAACCATATCGATATTTGGTAATGCCTACAATAAAAATAATTTGAAAAAAGCTAGGCTCAGAAATGCTATTTATGTTTAATCTAAATGGTTTATAAAGGCTGTTAATTTCCTTTTTTGTTTCGGAGAAACTTATATAGTTGAAGAAAAATGCCATAGCCTTCACCAAATTGCTTTTCCCACTTCCGTTTGCCCCATACATCCCTACCGTTTTTAGCAACTTTTGCTTGTTGCTTGCCTCAAATACATTCTCCATATCAATTTCCGGATATTTGGATTTGATAGGTGCAGCTACAAAGCTTAAAGTCTGCACATTTTTAAACGACCTAAAATTACCTACGCTGAATTCGATTAACATTTTTAATTATCTACGAAATTTTCACAAATTTTAACTTTATTACAATAGAAACAAAGTTTTTATGATAGTTTCTTTCACTACCATAACATACCTGCATTTGGAGTTTAGCAAAGCCTCTCTATGCAATACCAATTAAAAAAGAGTGAATGCGCTGCTGCTCGTTCGCACGCAATGCACAACTATGCAGAAGAAATAATACTTTGTGTGCCACAAAGCATCGCCAAAGAAAAAAATTAGCCAGAAAACCAACGCCTCATCCCACCACCAAAAGGCTGCGAACATACTCCATTGGCTTGCCCAACAAGTGCAACTTATATTCCAAATCTACGATGGCTGCTGGGGTTTTTCGGTCTATTTGTATGGTGTGTATCCACAAATTGAGTAGCAAATTTTTGAGTTCGGCATTCGGGTCGTTTTCTTGCATATTGGCCTGTAGGTGTCGCCAAAAGAGCAATTGCTTGCATTGGTAGGCTTCGGAAGTTTTTAAATTTTCAAGCTTCCATGCTGCATTTTTATAGTCGGCCTCGAGCCTAGCTAGCTGCTTTTCCATTTTTTTTGCAGCCGCAGCACTTCTTTCGCTTTGCAAATGTGCTAGCTCGGCCTCATTTTTAGGAAATTGCAAATACTGTAAGTAAAGCTCGCTCAAGCGAATAGAGGCTTTCGAGGGCAATGGTCTTTTTCCTTTTTCATAATTGCCAAAGAGTGCCCGATCGGCTTCGATATAATCTGCAATTTGTTGCTGGGTAAGGCCCAAGCCTTCTCGCAATTCGTGCTTTGGTGGCATAATAGGATAGATTCAAATTTTAATTTCTAAAAAATATTTTTAAGCAATGTAACAATTAATAAATTTGTCTCAAGAAAATTTGTCTCAAAAATAAATGAGACAAATAAAATTGAGACAAAATAAAAATACACAATTTGTCTCAAAAAAAATTGTCTCAAAAATAAATGAGACAAAATAAACTGATACAAAATATTTCTTTTAGTTCTGACCCACAAAACATTATCTTCAAAAAAAAGGGACAATCTGAAATGAGATAAATGGAAAATAGCTAACATGCTTTGCATGTAAAAGATACTGTCTTACAAAAGTGTGTAATAGAAAAATATTTGCCGCAACCTGCTATTTGGAAGCCGTAAAACATGGAAAACGCTTTTTGAAATAATAGAAAGATTTTGAAGATCGATTTTTAATTCATTCCTTTAGGTATTGTAGCACGAAATAATTAGCACTACTATATTTTTCAAATTTGCAACCATGTTCACCAACGAAGTACAAATAAGAGTTCGCTATGCCGAAACCGACCAAATGGGTTATGTGTATTATGGCAATTACGCTACCTATTTTGAAGTAGCTAGGGTAGAATCGCTACGTAAATTGGGCTTGAGCTACCGAGAATTAGAAGAATCTGGCATCATGCTGCCAGTGCTCGAATATAAATCTAAGTTCATAAGACCGGCAAAATACGATGATTTATTAACCATAAAAATTACCATTCCCGAATTGCCAACGGCACGTATAAAATTTGACTATGAAGTCTTCAATGAAGTTGGCGAGCTTACCACCACTGGCGAAACTACACTTGTATTCATAAAATCACAAAACAAACGACCATGTGCTGCTCCAGCAAATTTTTTAGAAAAAATCAAGTCATACTTCGCTACAAATCAACAATAATTTAATGATGCTATTTCAATTTTTCATTATTTATATGCCTTTCACTGTCTCTTTGGGTCTTTTTAGCGATATTTTGCTCCAAAGCCTGCGATAAATTGATATTTGTTTGGTTCGCAATACATATCAACACAAACAGCACATCTGCCAGCTCATCAGCTAATATTTTGTTCTCGTCCGATTTTTTGAAAGATTGATCGCCATAGGTTCTTGCCATT
>JBJXGB010000171.1:0-2824 GCA_046152935.1 Cytophagales bacterium | reverse complement strand
AGCAGAACCCAATGCCAAAGCAGAATTTGAATTGCTGCAAAACAAATACCTATTGGTTCAAAAAGGCAAGAAGAATTATTTTATTGTTAAAGTGCTTGACTTCGCATCTTAGTCAAAATTATCCGATCAAAAAAATGAGGAAAACCAAATGATCGACACCCACGCACATATATATAGTGTGCAATTTGAAAATGAATTTGATAGATTGATAACGAGATCGATCGAAAGCGGTGTTGAAAAAATAATAATGCCCAATGTAGATTTCGATTCTTTGCCTCAAATGCTGGCATTGGCGCAAAAATATCCGCAAATATGCCTTCCAATGATAGGTTTGCACCCTTGCGAAGTATTTGAAAATCATAAATCTGTGTTGAATGAACTTTTTACCCATTTCAACAACAATAATTTTATTGGCGTAGGCGAAATTGGGTTAGATCTTTTTCACGACAAAACTTTCATTACTCAACAAATCGAAGCATTTCATATCCAGATCAATTGGGCTTTAGATAAAGATTTGCCCATTGCCATACATTCTAGAAATGCCAATGACGAAGCCATTGAAGTAGTGTCGCAATATAAAACAAAGCGGCTTAAAGGCATTTTTCATTGTTTTTCTGGTTCATTAATCCAAGCCCAGCAAATGATAGATTTGGGCTTTTATTTGGGAATTGGCGGGGTGGTAACGTTTAAAAATGGTGGATTGGAGCCGATTTTGAAGGAAATTGGACTATCAAACTTAGTTTTGGAAACAGACTCGCCTTATTTGGCTCCAGTGCCTTTTCGAGGCAAACGAAACGAACCAGCATATTTGAGCCACGTAGTTACTAAATTGGCTTCCATTTTTGATATTTCACAAGAAGAGGTAAAATCAATCACAAGCGGCAACGCAAAAGCGCTGTTTAAAATTCAATAAAAATTTACTTTAAATAATACAATTTTTGCAACTCCTACTTTTTTTATCTTATTTTACTTATTATCAAGTGTATTATGATAAATAGTGAAAGTGTTGCTTTAAAGATAGATCACTTGGAGAACAAAATAAAAAAGCTCCTCGAACTCTATTATAATGTGCAAGCCGAACTCAAAGATTGCAAAAACGAGAACGATGTGCTGCGAAAACAACTCGATTTCAAGAACGATGAGCTCAAAAACTTTCAAAATCAATTTAAAATATCTAAAATTGCGAATGTAGTAGTAGACGATAAAAAATTATCGTCAGAGTATAAATTAAAAATAAACGAATACATCAGGGAAATAGAAAAAGGTTTGGCTTACTTAAATAAATTATAACGCTTACATGGGCATATTATCTATCAAAATTCGCATTGGAGATAGGGATTATCCCATGAAAGTGGATGAAAGTGAAGAGGAAATATTGAGAACTGCCGGAAAAGCATTGAATGAAAAGTTAAAAGCATTTAAAGAACAATACCAAATAGAAGACAGGCAAGATTTGCTTGCCATGGTAGCTTTTGATAGCATAGTGCAACAATTTAAAAATGATAATTTGTCGAATATTGCAGAAAATCGCCTCAACGACAGAATTGTGTACCTCAATACACTTATTTCAAAATCTATTTAAGGATCAAAATCCATTTTTTTGAATTCCCTGTTGATAAACAACTCAGTTATTAACAAATGGAAATTATTATTTATATCGCTCTTGCCATTGTAGGCACAGGTGCTGGTTATTTTATCTCGAAATTATCGCTCAAAAAAGAATTTTCTAAAAAAGAAGATGAAGCCAAAGAAAAGGCTGATTTAATTCTTAAAGAAGCCGAATTTAAAGCCGAAAGTCTTAAAAAAGACAAGATGATTGAGGCAAAGGAGCATTATCTTAAACTGAAAACGGAATTTGAAGAAGATGCCAATCGTAAGAAAAATATCATTATTCAAAACGAAACAAAAATTAAACAACGCGAGCAATCGATTAATCAGCAGCAACAAAACTTAAGTCGCAAAGAAACGGAGATCGATCAATTGAAAGAACAATTGGGTAATCAGCAGGAACTGCTTAAAAAGAAAACTGACGATACTGAAAAGCTACGCCTCTCGCATGTATCTCATTTAGAGAAGATTGCAAACCTTACTGTTGAAGCGGCTCGTGAACAATTGGTCGAAAACTTAAAATCAGAGGCCCAAAGCCATGCCTCATCTTATATCAAAGAAATAGTAGAAGAGGCCAAACTTACCGCCACCAAAGAGGCCAAGAAAATCATTATCCAAACCATACAACGCACTGCTGCAGAGCAAGCGGTTGAGAATTGCGTGTCTGTTTTCAATATTGAGAGTGATGAAATAAAGGGAAAAATCATTGGTCGTGAAGGGCGAAACATCCGTGCTTTAGAGGCAGCTACGGGAGTTGAAATTATTGTTGACGACACACCAGAAGCCATTATTATTTCGGGTTTCGACCCAGTAAGACGTGAAATCGCCCGTCTGTCGCTCCATAGATTGGTGGCTGATGGTCGCATACACCCCGCCAGAATCGAAGAAGTGGTGACAAAAACGACCAAAGATATTGACGAAGACATTAATGAAGTAGGCGAACGAACTTGTATTGATTTGGGTGTGCATGGCTTGCATCCAGAATTAATAAAAATGATCGGGAGAATGAAATACAGATCTTCTTACGCCCAAAATTTGCTCCAACACTCTCGTGAAGTAACAAAACTTTGCGGAATAATGGCTGCCGAGCTTGGTTTGAATGTAAAAATGGCCAAACGTGCTGGTTTGCTGCACGATATTGGCAAAGTTGCCACTGAAGATAGCGATTTACCCCATGCGATTTATGGGATGGAAATGGCCAAACGCTACAAAGAAC
>JBJXGB010000146.1:0-23453 GCA_046152935.1 Cytophagales bacterium | reverse complement strand
GCCATTTTCAGACCCAGATGGTGTAGTAACGGTTACGAGTCAAAACATAACAAATCCAACAGGTACATTTGCAGTGAACTCAGTAGGCGGGTTTAGTTTTGTACCTAATGGCACGTTTGCGGGCATTGCTCAATTTACGGTTTCGGGCTGCGATATGTTTGTATGTTCAAATGCAATAGTGACCATCTCAGTAACTGGGATAAATAACCCACCAACAGTGATTGACAATGCCATCATTGGCGTCACGGAAGACGTAGAATTCTGCGGAACTATAAGTGGCTATTCAGATGTAGATAATTCGCCAGTGATTACTGCTGGTATTTTCACTATTGCAGGCGTTGGCGTAGTAACCATTAATGGAAATGGGTCTTTTTGCTTAAGTCCAGAACCAAATAATTTCGGTGGGCCAAAATTGATTCCATTTGAGGTTTGCGACCCATTTGCTTGCGTTACAGCCAATTTAGTATTTACAGTAATTGGAGTAAACGACCCACCTTTGGCCGTAAATAATGTTGAAGTAAATATTCCAGTAAACACTTCATTTTCAGGCACTATTACTGGTTTTAGTGATGTCGATCATTTGGTTTCTGATCTCACTGTGAGCACTGTAGTCGGTGGATTGCCGAAGAAGGGTACGATCACTTTAAACCCTGATGGCACTTATCTTTACATTCCAAATAGTGGAGTTTCTGGGAAAGATACCATTACATATCAAGTTTGCGACAAAGGAACTCCACAGTTGTGTGCCGCTGCTCAATTGTTTATCACTATCAATCCAGTAGTAACTACAACTGGTCCGTCAAATCCAACATTTACTGGAGCGAATGCGACAGGTTTTGAAGATGTAGAACAGACTATCAGACTTAAAGATTTTGTGATTACCAATCCAAATGATTCAGTAGTATTTAGCATTGTTTCCGGCACATTCCATGGATCAATTACCGGTTTCAATCCAAAGAATGGTTTGTTTACCTACAATCCAACGTTGAATTATTATGGAAAAGACACTTTAAACTATGAAATCTGCATTTCAAATAGTGGGATAACGAGTTGCACTTCGGCTTCATTTATTATTAATCTACCACCAGTAAATGATCGTCCTGTTGCAGTGAGAGACGTAAAAATATTCGCAGTTGGTCAAACGGAAACCTCTGGAAATGCCTTGCTTAACGATACAGATGTAGATGGCGACACACTAAAATCGATTGTACAGACGGAATTCACAACTAGCAACGGTGGTCTGTTCCAAATCAACAGCCTAGGAGAATTTATCTACACCAAAGCAGCTAATTTTTCAGGACTAGACAGCGTAGTGTATGTGATTACCGACAAAGTTGGAGCAAAAGATACGGCTTACATTGTATTTGATGTTCCTGCAACAGCAGTGGTAAAAAGTGAATTTGTATCAGAAGGTTTCTCGCCAAATGGCGATGGCTCAAATGATCTTTGGCAAATAAAATCGCCAGCTGATAGCCCTAAAACTTCAGTAGTAGTTTACAATCGTTGGGGCAATTTGGTATACAAAAGCGATGAATATCAAAATGATTGGAATGGTAAGGCCAATCAAGGGTTGAAGATAGGAGAGGGAGTGCCAGATGGTACATATTACTATGTGGTCGATTTCAACAATGGTGCAAAACCTCAAATCGGATTTATTACAATTACTCGTTAATGTGAAAAGATAATGAAAATATTATTAGATCGATTAAGTCCAATCGCTTCGGTTAGTGGCTTCGCTAACCAAAACTTAAAATTGAAAAAAGTTTTGGTTGGTATAATGTTAGGTTTGGGTTTAACAGCTTTGAAAAATCCAGTACAAGCCCAACAAGACCCGGCTTATACCCAATATATGTTCAATATGTTGCCAATTAATGCAGCTTATGCAGGCAGCAGAGATGTAATAAGTCTTACAGCACTATATCGAAGACAGTGGATCAACGTGCCAGGAGCGCCAGAAACTGTTACATTCTCGGCAGATGCACCTATCAGAAAAGAGAAATTGGGGATTGGTATCAATATTTCAAATGACAAGATTGGTATTTTCAACAACACAAACCTAATGGCGATGTTGGCTTACCGTATTCGTTTTAGCCGATCTACTTTGTCCTTTGGCGTGCAAGCTGGGGTTACTCAATTTTCTGCCAACTATTCAAGTGTACGTACTGACGAGTTTGGAGCTGCAAATGACGGTGCTTTTGCCCAAGATTTAAGAAAATGGTTGCCAAATATCGGAGCAGGCGTTTATTATTCATCAGATAAATTTTATGTGGGTGTTTCGCTTCCGAAATTGCTTTCCAACCAACTGAACGAATACGTGCCTGCGCAATCGATTGGCGATTATTTCAAGTCTTCGCAATTTCGCCATGTATTTTTTATTGGTGGCTATGCGTTCAAGCTCAACCAAGATTTGACATTGAAACCCTCATTTATATACAAGTATGTGCTCGGTGCGCCCATGCAACTCGATTTGAACTGCAATTTGTGGATTTATGATAGATTTGGTATTGGGGCATCGTACCGAAGTTTGACAGATGTGAGCATTTTGCTCGAATTGCAAGCTACCAACCAAATACGAATAGGCTATGCCTACGATTGGTCACATACCCAATTGAGAAATTACACCAGCGGTAGCCATGAAATAATGTTGCGCTACGAATTTGGTTACAACAAATCAAAAGTAATTTCTCCAAGATATTTTTAAAAATATAAAGGTAAACCAATGATATTCAATCGTTTAATTCTAGTATTTGGCTTTATTGTCATTTTCAGTTGTGCCTCTTTTTCTCAAAAAGTAGGCTATCGCTCTATGCTCAAGCAACGAATTGCCGACAAAGCGTTTAGCCGTTTGCAATATGCGGAAGCCAGCATTTTGTATGAAGAATTGATGAAAACCGAAAATTCTGGCAGGGAAAACAAAGCCAAATTGGCGATGTGTTACTACAAAATGAACGATACTAAAAGGGCTGAAAATATTTACCGACAATTGTACGATGGTTACGCAAGAGACACCGCCTCATTGTACAATTTTGCCGATGTGCTTGCCAAAAATGGCCGATACGAAGAAGCGAAGATGGTTTTTAAAGAATATATTGCCCAAAAGCCAGACCAAAGAGCTGATATGCAGCTAGAATCAATTGCACAATTGGGAAATCTATATGCTGATTCGTCTAGGTTTCGAATTTTTTACTTTTTAAATAATACAAGTGAATCAGATTTTTCGCCAACTCCATACAAAAAAGGTGTTGTTTTTTCGTCCAACAGAACCAAAGATGTAGGCACTCGCAGAATTTATGGTTGGGACAATTCGGCTTATTTAGATTTGTATTATTCTGATACCACAGGTTTAGACACCTTAAAGTTTAAAACCGATATAGGTATAGATTTAAAAGATACCACAAGCTACGCAGATATAGAAAACAAAGGAATGCTACACCCAGATGAAGCTACTAGAACGAGCAACGATACCCGCAGATTGGGTTATCATGGTGTTTTTTTGCGTCCTGATAGCCTTTGGAATACCCCTGATAGTTTGAGAAATGCTGTAAAATTCAACAAAACGGTGAATACAAAATACCATGAAGGGCCTTCTTGCTTTGTGGGTGATACGCTTATTTACTTTACAAGAAATAACTATAATGGTTGGGGGGCAAAGAAGAGCGAAGATAAATCAACCAATTTGAATATTTACATCTCGAGATTGAGAAATGGAAATTGGACAAGAGCAGAGTTATTGCCTTTCTGCAATAAAAATTATTCTGTTGGTCATCCAGCAATAAGCAGAGATGGCAAGACATTGTATTTCGCTTCGAATATGCCAGGCGGAAAGGGTAAAACTGATTTATACAAAACTACAATTGAAGCTGGAAAATGGAGTACACCTGAAAATCTGGGTGCGCCAATAAATACAGCTGGCGATGAGCTTTTTCCTTTTGTTGATAGTCTGAATGTGTTGTACTTCGCGTCAAATGGGCTTGGTGGATTGGGTGGTTTAGATATTTTTAAAGCAGATATTTCGGGAAACAATCCCAAGGTGATTAAAAATATAGGATATCCTGTGAATTCTAAGAAAGATGATTTTGGATTGATTATCAGCAACAATAACAAAACAGGTTTTTTTAGTTCAAACAGAAAAAGAGGTATTTCTGATGATGATATTTATTTTTTCAAGCAAGAAACTTTCAAACCATTTCAGTTGAAAGTAATTGTAAAAAATGCGTTGGACAGCTCATTCATTGCTTCTGCCGAAGTTTCACTTAGAGAATCAATTTCAAAAATTAGTAGAAAAGACACTTTGAGTGACGAAAATGCTTCGTTTAGGTATAAATTTATCAAACCCATAGATCAAACATTGAATTACAAGCTATTAGCTTCCAAACGTGAATATTACGACAATGAGCTCGAACTACCGTCTACTTTATTTGCGAAAGCAGATGGAAAGGTGATTGATACAGTTATCTACCTGAAAAAGATATTGTACATTGATTTTTGTGCTTCTGTTTTGTACAAGAAATCGCATAAGCCCATAGAGGGAGCAACGATATTCTTTTACGACCCGCAAATGGGAACCGTTGATACAGCTATTTCAGGAAAAGATGGTAAATTTTGTCGTAGACTCCAGCCTTTGTCCAATTATGTAGTAAAAGCCGAGAAAGAAAATCATTTTCCAGATTGTTACCAACTTTCTACGCCAGCCATCAAAACGCCTACCTACGCTTCTACAGATGTACCACTTGAACCAGTCAAAATCGGACTGAATACTACTTTTGAATTGAAAAATTTGCTTTACGACTACAATAAGGCCAATATCAGAGAAGATGCAGGTAAAATTTTAGATAATTTGGTTGATGTACTGAACGAATATCCAACGATCAAAATTGAGCTGGGTTCACATTGCGATTCGCGTGGAAACGATGGCTATAACCAGAAATTGTCGCAACGCAGAGCAGATTCGGCAGTGGCTTATATCATAAAACATGGCGTTTCAAAAATGCGAATTGTGGCGAAAGGCTATGGCGAATTTAAACTTTTGAATAAGTGCAAAAACAATGTAAAATGTACGGATGAAGAGCACCAAGCCAATAGAAGGACGGAAGTTCGGGTGACAGGCTTCTTAAAACCATCGGAATATGCAGCGGCTGGCATTGATAAGAACTATCAGGCTTCATCACATTTGAATTTTGATACTTCTAGAAGCTATGGCGAATGTGGAAAAGCTGAATTGAAGATTATGAATGCTTTTCCGTAAGCGAATGTGGCAGCCTATCAAATTCTGAACGATCGAGGCTGCCTTTGTTGGGAAATTACTTGGCGATCGGCAAGCTCACTGTAAAAGTAGAGCCTTTGCCTATTTCACTAGTTACTTTTATCGTGCCACCATTTTTCTCTGTTAATTCTTTGCAAATTTTGAGGCCTAAACCGGTTCCAGATTCTTTTAGGGTCCCCATAATTGAAACAACTTGATCGGGCCCTAGTATTTTTTGAATGCTTTCTTCACTCATGCCAATGCCAGAATCTTTAAAGTGTATGTCGGCATTATTTCCGTTTATTTTGGCCTCTACAATTATCTCCCCGTTTGGATTGGTAAATTTAATGGCATTATTTACTAGGTTTCTGAAAATTGTGTTCACCGAGTAAATATCAGCAAAAAGTTCAATGTTTTCGGGTAGCCTTACCTCTAAATGGATTTTTTTTTCGAAAGCTGTATTTTCAAATAATTGGTAAACTTCTCTAACTGAGCTATTTAGAGAAAATTTTTCGGGCGATTGAACAATGTCACCCGATTCTGTTTTTGCCCAATTGAGTAAATTTGCAAGTAGAAGCTCCGTACTTCCCAAAGTTTGTCCTAGTTGATTGGAGATAGATTTTATACTACTAAGGTTGGATTCCAAAGCATTATTAATCAAATACAAATAGCCCTTGATTGTATTCAATGGGGCTTTTAAATCGTGAGATAAAATAGTGAAAAGTGTATTTTTTGTTTGATTAATTTTTTCTAACGCTAAGTTACGTTCTAATATCTCTTGCTTTTGCAGCTCAAGTTGCCTGTTTTTTTCCTCAATTGTTTTTCGATCTCTTACCCTTTCTGAGGTATCCCTAACGATTACAAAAATATATTCTTTACTTTCTACATCAATTAGCACGGCCGATGTTTCCGATTCTAGGTATAGCCCTTCTCTTGTGCGACACGTTAGTTCATTGGTGTTTGCACCACCATTTTTCATAACGCTATCTGCAAATATGTTTACTTTATCGATTTCATGGGGGTGAATTGCATGTGAATCCATTTGCAAAAGCTCTTCTCTTGAGTATCCCCAACGATTGCAGGCTGCTGGGTTTACATGCACATATTTTCCAGTTGGTACATCTATTAGCACCATCGCATCGTATGCATTTGAAAAAATCTGCTTCAGATAAGCCTCTTTTATATTTTCCATGTTTGTGAGCAAAAAAGTAAGTTAGTATCAGTACAGTATTGAACTTTGTATCCTACTTTTATGAGTGAGTGAATAAAGGTACTAAACGAATTCGATTAATAAATTTTGATAATGTTTGCGTTCATCTGATAATGCATAGTCTCTTCCATTGATTTCCCACTTTTTCTCCTAGCAACTACACTAATCATTTAAAATTGTTTAAAGTAAGTGCAATATTCTAAGGAAAAATACTGTTTTAGCAAAGATATTGTGTTTTTGTCTATGTTTTTTTCCATAGCTCAATTAGCAACTTTCGGGTTTTTTCCTCTATTCAAAAAGCATACATTTGGCATATTAAAGAATGAAAAATTGCAAACGCAAGCCTCTATTAATTTCGAAAAAATAGCACAAGCCATAGATTATATCAGAGCCAATTTTCAAAAACAACCTAATTTGGCTGAAATGGCAGAAAACATAAATCTGAGTCCATTTCATTTCCAAAGATTGTTTACCGAGTGGGCGGGAGTAAGTCCAAAAACATTCTTACAATACATCAGTGTTGAATATGCCAAGGACTTATTGAGAGATAAACAAGCAACATTATTTGATGTAGCCAATGAAACTGGACTTTCAGGCACGGGCAGATTGCACGATTTATTCATAAAAATAGAAGGCATGACACCAGCAGAATTCAAAAATGGAGGCGAAGATTTAAAGATTAATTATAGTTATTCAGACACCATTTTTGGAAAAATACTTGTGGCATCAACGGAAAAAGGGATTTGTTATATGGCTTTTGCTGATGATGAAGCTCAAACCTGCCAAGAATTTTTTAAAGCTTTTCCAAAGGCTACTTTATCAAACAACAGTGATTCAATTCAAACCAATGCATTGGGTGTTTTTTCAAATGATTGGAGTCAGTTGAATGAAATAAAATTGCACCTCAAAGGAACAGATTTTCAACTCAAAGTTTGGGAAGCATTGTTGAAAGTGCCACAAGGCAAATTAATTTCCTATGGGAAAATGGCCGCAAATATAGGCAACCCAAATGCTTCTAGGGCTGTTGGCTCTGCTGTTGGAGACAATCCTGTTGCTTTTTTAATTCCATGTCATAGGGTAATTCAATCTGGTGGAGACTTTGGCCAATACCATTGGGGAAGCACCCGAAAAACTGCCATGATTGGCTGGGAAGCAGCAAAAATAAGAAGCTAAATTTTTAAATAGCGATTGCCTTTGCTGAATAGCTCATGGTTTCAACCATCGGAATAGTTATATTTGGGTATTATTGATTGTGATGAATTTCAGAACCGAGCTCCAGACTTCCCCTTTTCCTTTTACCATAAATCATTCTTCAAAGATTCTGAGCATCGGTTCTTGCTTTGCCGATATGGTAGGGGATCGGTTAGCAAAATACAAATTCAAGGTTTTAACCAATCCATTTGGAAATATTTTTAATCCAATTTCAGTTCACAAAATTTTGCGACTAAAAGGCGATTTGGCGCTGAAAAGTGTCGAAAATGATGGAATTTGGTACAACTACGATTTGCACTCTGAATTCAACGCCTTATCAAAGCTAGAGCTAGAAGAAAAAATCAAACAAAAAGAGCAAGAAGTTAAATTATTTTTAGCGGGAACAACAACGACCATCATCATTACTTATGGCACAGCGTGGGTGTATGTGCTTGACGAGTCGAAAAGTATTGTAGCCAATTGCCACAAACAACCGCAAAACCTGTTTTTTAAAAGACTGTTGACTGTTGAAGAAATTGTAGAATGTTTTCAAAATCTGATTGAATCAATTCCCAATAGCGAAACCATTAACTTTATTCTCACAGTAAGCCCAGTAAGGCATATAAAAGATACGCTTGAGTTGAATGGTGTTAGCAAGGCTGTTTTGAGAGTGGCGTGTCATCATCTTGCTTCTACTTTTGAAAATGTTCATTATTTTCCAGCCTTTGAAATGATGCAAGACGATTTGCGCGACTATCGTTTTTACAAAAAAGATATGATTCATCCTACTGAAGTGGCGGAAGATTACATTTGGGATAAATTTTCTAATTCGATTTTCGATCGAGAAACCTTGCAATTGTTGCCTAAAATAGAGGAAGTGATGACAGCACTCAATCACAAGCCTTTTCAGCCAAAGAGTGAATCGTATCAAAATTTTATCAAGGTTTTAGTTGAGAAAATAGAGTTACTGCCAAAAAATTTAACTTTTGAAAATGAAATTGATTTTCTGAAAAAACTAATGAATGATAATTCATCAAAATTATAAATTCAATACGATTTTGAGATTATCTTTAACTTGACTAACCAAATCTTCTGGTAGATTACCTAGTTTTCTTAAGAAACGCCTATTGTCAATTGTTCGAATTTGGTCAATCATGATATCACAATCTTCATTCATATTTGATATCCCTTTCTGTATATGAACTCTTAAAATTTTACTTTCGAGCTTTACATTTGTGGTAATAGGACAAATGATTGTCGACTTATGAAATTTATTCAAGAAGTTTGGTTGGACAATCAAAACAGGTCTTACTTTCGCGGGTTCTGTGCCTCGATGTGGGTTTAAATCGGCAACCCATATCTCAAATTCCTCAAACATCATCTTCTAAGGCTTCAAATTCAGCTAAAACAAGCATTGAGTCTTCTTGCACCAGTTTAGATTCCATTTCTATTTGCTTTTCGAGCAATTTCTGTTTTTGGATTTTATTATAAAAATCAATAGCCTCGTTAATATATTTGTTGCGAGGTGTTTTTAACTTTGACAATACATTTTCAGTATCATTAAAAGTAGTTTCATTTAATCTCAATGAAATAGCAGTCATCACTATTGAATTTATATACAAAAATATAATATCAAATTTGTATATCAAAAAAACAAATCATTATAATACTCTTTCTTTGAAAATATAAATTTGGATAAGCACAACTACATCAATATCAACGACTTTGACTACGATTTACCCGAATCGAAGATCCCAAACAAGCCATTGGCCAATAGAGACGAAAGTAAACTTTTGGTCTATAAAAATGGAGAAATACAATCGTCTCTTTTCAAAAATCTAGCTAAATTTATTCCAGATAATTCCCATCTGGTTTTTAATAATACCAAGGTTTTTCCAGCTCGTTTGCATTTTACTAAAGATAGTGGTTCGTCAATTGAGGTGTTTTGTTTAGAAAGTATTTCAAACACATTGCCGATTTCAAGTAGCTCATATTCAGCCAATTGGAAAGTGATGGTTGGCAATCTAAAAAGATGGAAATCAGGTAAATTAGTTCACATGAATATTGAATTTGGACTAACAATCGAGTTGATAGAACGATTGAGTGATACTTGTTTAGTTCGTTTTGAGTGGAAAACAGAACCAAATTTTTATGTGGTATTAGAGGCCATAGCGGAACTTCCACTTCCTCCCTACATGCACAGGAAAGCAGATGATTCTGACAAAAAACGTTACCAAACAGTGTACGCGCAACATTTAGGTTCAGTAGCAGCTCCCACAGCAGGTTTGCACTTTACCGATGAAGTTTTAAAAACTTTAAATGAAAAAAAAGTAAGTTCTTCGCAAATAACTCTCCATGTGGGTGCGGGCACGTTCAAGCCTGTAAAAACTGAAAATGCAATCGAGCATGAAATGCACTCCGAGCGATTTTCTATAGGAATAGAAGCCATTGAAAATTTACTAAAAAACGATTTTGTAATTCCTGTGGGCACTACTTCTATGCGGCTAATTGAAAGTTTGCATTGGCTTGGTGTGAAGAATATGATGCATCCAGATTCATTGCAAACCTTTGTAAATCAATGGGATGCGTATACATTACCATCGGAAGTAGGCGTAAATTTGGCGTTGGAAAATTTAATGATGGCAATGGAAAGAAATAAAATTTATGTGTTGGAAGGAGCAACTCAAATTTATATTTATCCTGGATACCAATTCAAAATCTGCAAAGGAATCATCACCAATTTTCATCAACCTAAAAGTACATTGTTACTTTTAGTGTCCGCTTTGATTGGTGAAAACTGGAAAAAAGTATATCAATATGCTCTTGAAAATGAATATCGTTTTTTGAGTTATGGAGATAGTTCTTTGTTACTGAAATGATGCCATATTTTAATCACAAATTTCTTGAATTCTTAATATTTTTTGTAAGATAAATTAGAGACATATTAATCATTAATTTGCAGTTTCTTTCCATCTTTCTGCTGCCCATTTGCGCTGCTGTTCTTTTTTGAGGTATGTCCATGCTAGAATTCTAGTGGTTTTATTTCCTTGTCCCATGGAAATGGTTTTGACTTCCATAGGATTCACGCTTTTAAGCTCTTCTGTTACACGTTTTAAAGTAGATTGTTTGGATATAAGTGTCGAAAACCAAAAACATGATCCAGCAAATCGCTTGCTTTGGGCGATCATCTCATTCACAAATGATTCCTCTCCACCTTCGCACCATAGTTCATTGCCTTTGCCGCCAAAATTCAAAATTGGTTTCGAAACTTCTTTATCTAACAAATTGCTTAACTTTCTAATAGCAGCGGCTTCAGCTTCTTGTGCTGAACCATGAAATGGCGGATTGCAAATGGTGAGATCAACCAATTCTCCTTCTTGAATAATCCCTTTAAAAATATCTTTTGGGATGATTTGTGGTCTCAGTTCAATTTTACCTTTCAACACAGCATTGAGCTCCACGATTTTATTGGCAGATTCAATTGCCACTTCATCAATATCGGAACCAACAAATGACCAACCATATTCCTTAATGCCAATCATTGGATACACACAATTGGCTCCTACGCCAATATCGAGGCATTTTATTGTATTTCCAAGCGGTATCTTCCCGTAATTTGAGTTTCGCATTAAATCTGCAATATGATGGATATAATTGGCTCTACCGGGAATAGGCGGGCACAAATAGCCAGCGGGAATGTCCCAATATTCGATATCATAGTATTGTTTTAGTAGAGCCTTGTTTAGTGATTTTACTGCTTCGGGATCAAAAAAATCGATGGTGTTATCGTTGTAAATATTGGGCTTTACAAATGATTTTAGTTCTGGTGTTTTCTCAAAAAGTAGCTTGAAATCGTAGCGCTCTTTGTGCTTGTTTCTAGGGTGGATGCTAGATTTTTCTTTTGGATGTTCTTTCTTTTTGCCGGCCATGAATGATTTTTCAAAAAATATTAAAAAGAATATAAAAAAATTGATTGAAAGATCAAAAGTACATCGATGAAAATCTTTTAGAAATGATAAGTTTACAAATCAAACCCAATATCACTCCTAAAGTATTTTCCTTTCCAAGCGATGGTTTCGGCAGCCTTTTTAGATTTGGCTAAGGCTTCTTCTTTTGTTTTTCCTAATGCTGTCATGGCTATCACTCTTCCACCATTGGTAACTATTTCTCCTTTTTCATTCTTTTTTGTGCCAGCATGGAAAGGCAGTACATCTTCTAAATTTTCAAATCCTGTTATTACATCACCTTTTGCGTACTCATCAGGATAGCCACCAGCAACGCACATTACAGTAGTAGCAGCATAGTCTTCAAACGCTATTTCAATTGTATCTAAATTTTGGGGAGCTACCTTCGACAGTATTTCCAAAAAATCAGATTTTATCCTTGGCATCACCACCTCTGTTTCTGGATCGCCCATTCTACAATTATATTCGATTACCCAAGGTTCATTTGCTACATTTATCAAACCAAAAAATATAAAACCTTTGTAATCAATATTTTCAGTTACTAAACCATTTACGGTAGGTATAATAATTCTTTCTTCCACCTTTTGCATGAAAATTTTATCTGCAAATGGTACTGGAGAAACAGCTCCCATGCCACCCGTATTTGGGCCAGTATCGCCCACACCAATACGCTTGTAATCTTTGGCTTCAGGTAAAATAATATAGTTTTTACCATCTGTTAATGCGAATACCGACACTTCTATTCCACTAAGAAATGCTTCAATCACCACTTTTGCACTTGCTTCACCAAACTTTAAGTTGGAAATCATCTCGGTCAATGTGGCTTTTGCTTCAGTCAAATCGGAGGTGATAATTACCCCTTTGCCCGCTGCCAAACCATCGGCTTTGAGTACAAATGGCGGAACTTGGGTTTCCAAATATTTCAGACCTTCTTGCAGATTCTCTTTAGTGAATGTTGCATAAGCAGCTGTTGGAATGCCGTATTTCTTCATAAAATCTTTGGAGAAATCTTTGCTTCCTTCCAATTGCGCTCCCTTTTTGTCGGGCCCAATGATGGAAACATGTTTAGTTTGGGCAGTATTATTGAAAAAATCTTTTATTCCAAGCACCAAGGGCACTTCAGGGCCAACCAAAATCAATTCAATATTATTTTCAACAGAAAAGGAGGCTAGTGCTGGGAAATTATCAACGGCAATATTTACATTTTCTCCAAAAGGCTCCGTTCCTGGATTTCCTGGGGCAATGAATAATTTTGTCAACAATTTACTTTGAGAAATCTTCCAAGCGATAGCACTTTCTCTGCCACCACTACCAACGATCAATACATTCATTTTGCGCTAATTTTATTCGAAATAAATGATTTTAAGGCTAGAATATAATACCAGAAAGCTTAAAGCAACAATTGAAAATGCCCAAATTAACTTTTCTTAAACTCAAGTTTCAACCGTTCTACTGGCACATCATTTTTGATATGCGATTGGTATATTTCTTCTACGTCAGCCACCTCAACCGAACCATAAAAAATGCCTTCTGGATACACCACCATAGCAGGTCCAAATTCGCAAACATCGAAGCAGCCCGCTTTTTGTGCCCTTACTTCAGCATTTAATTTGTCTTTGTTGATGCGTTCTTTAAAAGCATTTACCAAAGCCATTCCGTGAATTTCTCCACAACTTTTTCTTCCTTCTGTTCTTTCGTTGATGCAAACGAAGATGTGTTTTTTGTATTTCATATCGCTTCGATTTATGCTTGTTCTTCTTCTGTGGAATGGTACCAATCTATATTTCGGGTGCTATACATTACGATAACCAAAACTACCAGCAAGCCTATGCTTCCCATCAACAATGCATAATCTTGTAATTGCAATAATGAATAGAAAAATCCGTATAAAATGGCCAAAATACCTAAAATAAAGGCTGTTACTAACAAATTCTTAAAAATGCTTTGTACATAAAAACCAATAACAACAAGTATCACAACACAAGAAATTAAATAAGATTGGTCGAATAATAGATGCTCGGACAGCGATAAAAGCAGCACATAAAATAAGCAAATGGCACTACCTGTCAACAGATACTGAATAGGATGAACCTTCTTTTTTCTGAATATTTCAGCAAAAAACACCACCAAAAAAGTGAGCAAAATGAACATGGTGCTGTATTTTGACGATCGCAAAGTTTTTTGGTATTCATCGATGGGCAGCAGCAATTTTACCCCAAAAGCCGAATCTGATTGGTCTATATCGGGCAATGTAGTGCCAGGATACAAAGCTGCATCTGAATAAATATCAGTGCTGATCGTCTGCAGGCCATTAAAAGTTACAAATTTACCTAAACCTTGCTGCGGAAAGTTGCGATTCAATTCCAAAACATGCCAATCTGCGGTAAATCCACTGTCGGAAACGGTTCGATTTTCGGGCAAAAAAGACCCATCAAAACTTGGATTATCCCAGCTAGATTTCAATTGAACAATGGTCTCTTTACCAATGGGCACAAAGCTGATTAGCTTACTGCCATTCAAATCCAAATCGAATGATAAATTGAGACTTTCATTTAATTTTACTGGCAATTGAGTACTTATGCCGGATTTAAGTAAGTCGTTTGTCGGTATGCCTGGGCCAAAAGATGTCGAATTTTGGTTTGCAATTTTAAGGACAATTGATTTCTTTATACCTTTCAAATCAGAAATACCTACCGACACAAACGCTTGGTCGAGCAATATATTTTCAGTTGATAATCCTAAAGATCTTAAATTGATGGGCCTGAAATTAGCTTTTAACTGCAAGGCAAGATTGTATAAAACGACCACGTATATGCCTCTGTATCGTTTGTCAGGCTTTAAAACGCCATTCATTGCCAAGGAATCTGGAAAAAAGTGCGCATAGGCCAAAGTTTCTATCCGCTCTTTCTTTTCGTTTATGATGTATGATTTGTACGGTATAGTAAGAATAGGGCCAATTAATTGCTGTTCAGATCCCCACTTTCCAGAAACTTCAGTGATTGCCCCATCTCTAAGGCTTTGTCGTTCATAAACCAGCGAATTAAGCATAGATGAAGGAATCATCAAAACCAAAACGATGATGCCTATGGTAATGAGCTTTAAACTGATTGATCTGCTTGCCCAGTGGTTCATTTTTTCAAAAAAGCCCATTTTTATTGTTGGATTAATTAGTCAAATAAACTGATTTTGCAGCAAAAAAGTAAATATTTTTTATAATTTGGCTTCTGTAAACTCACTTCAAACCTATTATTCCGTTGTATTCTGTGGTTTTGGGCAAAATACTGTCTTCAATAAAATAGATTACATCTGAAGTATCGAAAGTAATGAAATACTGCCTTTTGCTTTTCTTATCGTTTTATTGAGCATAATATTTTCCGTATTTTGAGCTTCTGCAAAGATTTAAAGGATTTGTAGGAATCGTGTCGATAAAATCTCGAATGCGTTGCACGCAACCCTCAGCATCTAATCTGAAACCAAAATATTGCTCGTAAAAAGGATATTTGACAGATGATTTAGTTTGTTTTTTAGTGCATTTGATACTATTATTTTTTCATTGCAAGCTTTCGATATGATTCAACATACTTTCCTGCAATAGTTCTAATCTCAAATTTGAGGGTTCATTTACTTTATTTATCAAGTTGCTCTCTATATCTTTTCTCCTAACTGCTATCAATAAATCCCAATGCGACAAGAGGCTGTTTGGCCTCTGGGTGTTTTTTGAGGTCGATCGTAATTTTGGTTACCATGCCTTTGGCATTAGTTTAGGTAAATGTACCCACAATGCCTGCCATCGAAATGTGATTTTTGCTGTTTCCTGAAATTATCTATTTTCACACATTCCAACTAGCTTTGAAGGTTTTCGATGCCCATGCAAGTCGACCAAATTGCTTATTTCTCGCATTGCGAATAAAAATCGGTGAAGACGTTTTGTTTTTTAAACATTTTTCTCGGAAATCAGTACAATAGCATTCCAAAATAAAATTTTCTATCATGAATTTTCAAATATCAGAAGAACATATTGCTGTTAAAGAGGCCGCAAGAGATTTTGCAAAGAATGAATTATTGCCGGGTGTAATCGAACGAGATGAGGAGCAAAAATTCCCACACGAGCAAATCAAAAAAATGGGTGAATTAGGTTTTCTGGGCATGATGGTCGACACAAAATATGGCGGAGGCGGCATGGACACCATTAGTTACGTGTTGGCTATGGAAGAAATTTCGAAAATTGATGCTTCAGCAGCCGTTTGTATGTCGGTAAATAATTCACTTTATTGCTGGGGATTGGAAAAATACGGCAATGAGGAGCAAAAGCAAAAGTATTTGGTAGAAGTGGCCCAAGGTAAGAAATTGGGGGCATTTGCACTTTCAGAACCCGAAGCTGGTTCTGACGCTACCTCTCAACAAACCACCGCAATCGACATGGGCGACCATTATTTGCTCAATGGTACCAAAAATTGGATTACCAATGGTGGAAATGCCACTTATTACCACGTAATAGCCCAAACCGATGCAGAATTAGGTCACAAAGGCATCAATGTGTTGATTGTGGAGAAAGGCATGCCTGGTTTTACGATTGGCACGAAGGAAAATAAATTGGGCATTCGCTCCTCAGACACTCATTCTTTGATGTTTCAAGATGTAAAAGTACCGAAAGAAAATCGCATTGGGCCAAATGGTTTTGGTTTCAAATTTGCCATGGAAACGTTAAATGGAGGCAGAATTGGCATTGCAGCACAAGCCCTAGGTATTGCCGCTGGTGCCTATGAATTATCCTTAAAATATAGTAAAGAACGAAAAGCATTTGGCAAGGAAATAGCACAACACCAAGCTATCCAGTTCAAATTGGCCGATATGGAAGTAAATATCGAGGCCGCCAGATTACTTTGTTTAGAAGCCGCTTGGCTCAAAGATCAACATAAAGATTATATAAAAGCAGCGGCTATGGCCAAGCTTTTCAGTTCTGAAGTTGCTATGAACACCACCATCGAAGCTGTGCAGGTGCACGGAGGCTATGGATATGTAAAAGAATTTCATGTAGAGCGACTAATGAGGGACGCCAAAATTACCCAAATTTACGAAGGCACATCGGAAATTCAGAGATTGGTAATTGCCAGAGAAATTTTACGGTAATCGTACTATTATTGAATGTTGAATTAATAATTATTTTCTTCGTAGATATTGAAATAATTGTATTTTGAATCCAAAATGGGATCAGAAAATACTATACTTTTTCAAGATTTTTTAAGACTTAATATTTGTTCATTCCAATTAACAACACCCAAGGGTTGTTAAATTCAAAAATCGGTATTAGATTTGTACAACATCTGTATGTTTCTTTCTTATAACCTGTATTCATGGAAGATTACAATAAAATAATCGAATCGCTTGGTATCAGATTCATTAAAGCCAAAAACATAAAAATCCTAAAACCTATTTTTATTACCAACTATTATGATGTAGAAAATAGACTGGTAATGTTGAACAAAGGCGAATTGTATTTCGGATCAGACCAAGCTAAGATTGAAGAAGGCGAATTTGTTTTTATACCAGGTGGCAAATTAACTCCCATTACTTACGGTCCGAAAAATGCCCAAAGAATAAATAATGAAGAATACGTATCAAATAAGCAAAAATATTTAGGCAGTATCAAGGATCCGGATCAAATAGGGCAACTAGACGACACTTTTAGCTATTTGACATTTGATGCCAAAGTTTTCGATACTGTCAATTTCTTTTCATCGCTTGATATTCCACCTTTCAAAATAGCCAAAAATGAAATGGTTAGTCGCTTTATGATGGAAACGATCAAAGAGCAATATTCTACCAATCCGGGCAGGGATCGTGTCATCAAAATAAATACTGAACGCATTGCTATTGAGGTAATTAGGTATGTAATTGCTAATGGATTGTTTGTTGAGCAATTGGCAACAAATGTTACTTATTTTAAAGACCCACGCCTCATCGATATTTTTGGATATATCAAAGACCATTTGGGTGGCGATTTATCAAACCAACAACTGGCAAACGTAGCCAATGTATCTGAAGATTATGTAGGCCAATATTTCAAAATGCTTACAGGTATCAATCCACAAGATTATATCGAATACCAAAGAATGGAAGCTGCTGTTAACTTATTGAGAACCAGTAAGTTAAGTATTAGAGAAATTGGCAAAGACATAGGCTACAAAGACACTGCCTACTTTTGTCGTAGATTCAAAATGATGTTTGGTATTCCTGCTGGCAAAATGCGAAGGAGAGAAACTGTGATGAACGTGTAAGTTGCAACTCGCTCAAATTCACATTAAGATAAAAAGGAGCACGATTTTTTATTAAATTCCTACGATTTCCCTACCAATCTACAGCATTTTATTTCTTCATGCTTCATATCAAAAATTTTCGCAAAGAATATGCTGGCCACCTGGCTATCTCAGTACCTGATTTGCAATTTGAGGAAGGCATTTATTGGATAAAAGGGGCAAATGGCTCTGGGAAGTCTACCTTATTCAAATCCATTGCGGGATTGCAGCCTTACGAAGGAGAGATAATTTTGAATGATGAAATAAACCAACGTCAATCGCCAATTGTATATCGAAAGTTGGTAAACTATACAGAAGCTGAGCCAATTTATCCCAATTATTTGTCAGGTGTTGATTTGATCTCGTTTGTAGCTGAAGCCAAAAATGCACCAAAAGATCAAGTGCAGGAATTGATTCAAATACTTGATATTGAGTCGTTTGTAAAGAATCAGACGGGCAGCTATTCTAGTGGAATGCTGAAAAAATTGTCGTTGGTATTGGGTTTTTTGGGTAATCCAAAATTGGTGATTCTTGACGAACCTTTGATAACCCTCGACACCACAGCTACAGCCAAAATTGGTCAATTGATCTTGAAATACCATGAAAAAGGAGTTGGATTTTTACTATCATCGCACCAAAGCAAAGAGATAGATGAGCTGCCCATAAAAGCGCAGTATCTGGTTGAAAATCAGTCGATTCACAAAATTTAATGTCACAGTGAAAGCGACTATCTCTATACTTTCAAAAACCATCGTGCGATCTTTCTACAAAGAGTATGCACTTTTTTTTCTGATCGGATTGTATGTGTGCTTTGGCCTTTTGAAGACTGCCGATCATGTTTTTCTGGCAAAATATATAGTAGCATCGCCAGCGCTGATTTTATTCTACTTTGCCATCTGGTCTATTTATAACCTGTTCATTATCAGCTATTTCCAACATATTTTTAGCGAAGAGCGATATTTATTTCTGTACGATTTATGGTTAATAAACAAGTGGCAATTGACGATTTCACTTTTTGTTTTGCATCTCAATTTGATGGCTCCTGTGTTGATGTATGCCGTATTTGTGCTGGCAATTGCCGCCAATTTGGGGTTTTATTGGCAGATTTTATACATTGCTGTTTTTTTGGCATTGTCAATTTGGTATCCACTATTTTTCTACTTCAAAACTATTTCAAAACCAGACATTAGCCTTTCTAAAAAATCAATATTTAGCTTGAATTTTAATATCAACAAAAGATATTTTAGCTTTTTCTTTTACCATTTGTTAGAGAATGATTGGCTCAAATTGCTAGTTACCAAAGGCTTATCTGCTGGTGTACTCGTGGTGTTAATTAGTATTTTGCAGACGGATAATGACGATATCAGACCATTACTAATTGTGGTTTTAATGGGTTTCTTGCCCAATTTTTCTTTGATAGCAAGCTACCATGCTTTTGAAAACCAAGCATTAGTATTTTTTAAAAACTTGCCCATTTCCACTCGTAGAAAATGGCTAAATGCTGTGGCAGTTTTTGCGATTTTACTGCTACCCGAGCTTTTTCTATTGTATCGATATGCGTGGCTAGGTTTGGGTTGGGCTTCGCCAATATTTGCTTATATTTTAGGCTTGGCTTTGGCTACTTTATACTATAGCGGCTTGTATTTAAAAGTAGCAGTAGAAGAGCGGTTTACAAACATAATTTTTATCGTATCAATAGCGTGCTTTGTAGCTATATTATTCAAAATCAATGTATTAGCAATTATTTTAGTTGTGTTTTGCTTGGCATACTTTTCATTTACAAAACTTTATTACCAATATGAATTTGTGGTGAAATCTGAAAACTAAGATGGTAAGCACCTGACTTTTGATTGTACAATCTTTATTCTTCCCACACACCAAGCCCTTGCCTTACTAAAATGGGCACGCCAGAAGTACAATCTAAAATTGTAGAGGGCACATTGCCACCAAATCCAGCAGAGACTACAATATCGACCAAGTGTTTGTAATCTTCGTAAATTTCATCCGGGTCGGTGGTATATTCCAGTATTTGATCTTCGCTTTTTATGGAAGTCGTTACCAGTGGGTTTTCCAACATTTTTACAATGTCGATCGGTAACGGATGGTTCGGAATACGAATACCGACTGTCTTCTTTTTGGTGTCAAGAATTTTGGGTACGTTGGTATTGGCCTCTAAAATGATGGTGTACGGACCTGGAAGAATGTTTTTCATCAATTTGAAAATATTACTAGGCAACTGTTTGGTATATTCTGAAATATGGCTCATATCTTGGCAAATAAATGAAAGATTGATCTTTTCAGGTTTTATTCCTTTTGCTTTGCACAGCTTTTGAACGGCCTTTGTATTTTTCAAATCGCAGCCCAATCCATAAATAGTGTCGGTCGGATAAATGATGATGCCACCAGCTTTAAGGCATTCTACTACTTCTTTTATTTTCTTATTTTCGGGGTTTTTAGGGTGAATTTCTATTAATTGAGCCGCCATAATGCTTTATTTTGCTAAAACTATTTCAATGTACGAGATTAATGCAAACACTTGAGCAATTTCTTGACTGGGTCAAATAGGTAGAATCGTACTATTTTCTTTCAAATTTGTTGGGGATATTGAAAGGAAATCGCAAGTCTTTATTAGTTGGCTCTATTTTATTGTGTTGAATGCCAATGTAGATGTTGTGCATCCCTTTTTTGTCTCGATAGTTGAGCGATATTTTATTTGAAAAGGCAAATAAAATATGTTCGAGAGGTAAAAAATCTTCGTAATTTATATCTAATGTATTAGAGGTTAATTCGTCTCTCAAATACAGCCTTTCTAATTTATTGTTCTGATTTCTAACAAAATTTTCGATTGATACATTTTGTCGGTTTTGCCTAAGTGTTGTAAAAACACTGTCAGAATCTGTGCTATCTGCATCTACCTCTGCAAATGGTGGATTTCCAAATAAAATAGACTGTATAAGCGGATAAGTAACTTTAAAATTTAATAATTCGCTCAATTGTTTGAAAGAATACATGTAGTATTCTTTCTGCAACTTGTTGATAATGAACAAAGAATCTTGATTTATTAAACACCTGACCACTTCAACGCCCATTACTGGCACAGACACCCAAATTACAGAATCCTTACTAATACGGATTGTTGCATTTGAGTTTACATTTTGCAAACCGTCTGTAAACTCTATTTTAGATTTACAGTTAAGATATTGAAATTCAGCGTTTTGTGAGCGAAATTTTCGTTTTATTTTTACTTTGCCTATATTGGTATCTACTTTCAATATTTTTCTTCTGGCACAGTCGGTAAACAATATAGAGATCAAACACAAAAGAATCAGCCCCTTTTTTTTAATCATCATTTTTTACTCGTACAATTTTTTATCAGCAATTTTTTTATCTATAAAGTCAGACGATTCGCCAAGTGTTTTTGCTAACTTCCACTGCTGCAATGCCTTATCTTTATCGCCCAATTGGTAAAGTACGTCTCCATAATGTTCTACAATCGTGCCATTACTTTGGTTTACTACTATTTGTTCAAAAAAATCTTTTGCTTTAGCATAATCTTTCATTACGTAAAGTATCCATGCATAAGTATCAATATAGGTGGCGTTTGTCGGAAATTCTTTGATAACACGCTCACTCATTTTTTTTGCCTGTTCTAGCTTTTCTTTTCGCAATGATAGATAATAGCTGTAGTTGTTCAATACCACGTAGTTGTTTTCATCCAAGTTGAGTACTTCATCAAAACATTGGTCAGATTTATTGTAATCTTTTAGCCCATGATAGCTGTCTCCGAGTGAAGTATTGAACTGGATCAAGGAATTCTTGTCGTTGAAAGCCAATTTTTTTCCTTGCTCGAACGACACGATCGCTTTTTTGTAGTTTTTCTTGAATTGATGAGCTAGACCATTGTAAAGCCAAAAAACAGACTGATTTGGAAACAATTCTAAAGCCTTATCGCTATGCATCACAAGGCTATCGATCATGTTCAACTCCAAATCAAGGGTAAGAATTTGCTGCCATATTTTATTGTGCGAGTTATCTAAAGCATTCGATTTCAAGTAGTTGGCCAATGCTTCCGCATTTTTGGTACTTATCACCAAAATATCTGCATTGATGGCATACGCTTTTGCCTCAGTGGGATGCACCTCTACCAATATCGCCCCAAGTTCTAAGCATAGCTCTTTTATAGCTTCATCGCCTTGGATTTGTCGTATCTTTGATATAAGTATCCCAATTTTCGTGTCTGCATCCAATTCGCTGTTCTTAAATGCGGCTCGAAGCCTCTCATTCGCCTTCAAATTTTCTCCTTTGGCGTTGTATATTTGAAACAATGCCAAATTTGCAGAGGGATTGTTGGGTTCTTTTTTCACCAAATTGCTCACTAATTTTTCGGCCTCTTCATATTTTTCGTTGGTGATAAGCAACTCAACCAACACTAGCAAATACCTGACATCGTCTGGAAATGCCTCAACCAATTTTTTCCCCTCATTTACCGCTTCATTCAGCTTGCCTTGTTTCAAATACCATTGCTGCTTTTGAAGCGAGATATCTTCACTGATTCCAAATGCTTTTTCTATTTTATCGTAGCATTTAATGGCATCTTCGTATTTGCCTTGTTGCAAATAAACGGGAGCTAAATCGTAATAATGTTCGGTACTGTTGGGCAGATTTTTGAATAATGCCAAATAAACTTTGGTAGCTTCGGCAAAATCTTGTTTACGCTCGTAGATATTAGCAAGCAATAAATAGTAATATTTGTTAGTATCGTTTAGTTCGATAGCTTTTTTGGCAAATTCAATGGCTTTGTAAAGATTATTTTGCTTTACATATATTTGACCTATCATGTAATAGGCAGCGGCATTCGATTTGTCGATCGAGATAGATTTTTCAAATCCTTCCAGTGCTTTTGAGTAGTTGTCTAGAATATATTCTTTCATGCCATCGGCAAAAACATACTCTGCTTGCTCCTTTTGTTCTTTGGTGATTTCTCCTTTTTTGCTCTTACCTAAAAATTGGGCATAGGCAGCGATCTCAAATACACAAAAAATGGTGAGTGTGACGAAAGCCTTTTTTAAGATGAAATTCATTTGAGTTGAATAGAAATTGCAGTAAAAACTATGCAAAAATAATAGGAATGCCTTTAGTAACCAACAGCTTAGTTAAAAGGTTCTTATTAGACGCTGTTAATCAAAAATTATTGCATCGACTCACGTTTGCTCTTTACTAGTTTTCTTTGCATTTGTTGAAAACGAAAAAAAATAAACAAATACTAAGCAACTGAAATATACTTTCAATAGTGCAGCTTGGGTGACTAGTGTGTTGATGTTGGTGGAGGAGAAAAAAGCCTCCAAAGTTTTCAAAAACCTTGATGGTGTTCTGAAAAAAGATAAGAAATAGCTAAAAGTACTAAGTTTTAATCCAATTTTTCTAATTTAGGCTCTTGATTATGACGATTTTCTTATTAAAGTACAAAAGGAGTATGCAGCCAGATACTTACTACCATGTTTATTCCCATGCCAATGGCAGCGAAAATTTATTTAGAACCTCCGATAATT
>JBJXGB010000128.1:0-7320 GCA_046152935.1 Cytophagales bacterium | reverse complement strand
GTGTACCTGATTTATCGCTGATAACTTGAACTGGTCATCGAATTTACGATGCAGCTTTTGACTCTTTTTTTCCATATTGACACAAAATTAACTTTGTTTTTGTGTCCTGATTTATTAGACCATCTCACCCTTTGGTAATTTATTCGACATTACAAATGTCGAATAGCGGAGGAAAAGGAGCTTTGGAATTGTGTGAATTTTGATGTTGCAAGGGTCTCAGACCCTTTGATAATTTATTCGACATTACAAATGTCGAATAGCGGAACAACAGATAAAGCAGATTTTTATCTGCACATATTGATAAATATCAATGACATTTGGCATCCCAATATCAGGCAAATCCCAATTCAGACAGTTTGATTATTTTTAAAGATTTTCATTAAAACAAATTCTGGTTATTTTTACCAAAGTTTTATTCTTGAAAATATTCCAAATCAATGAACAATAAAAAAATACTCATCACGGGCGGGGCAGGCTATATTGGCTCACACACTGTTCGCCATTTGGCCGAAAAAGGATATGAAATTATTGTTTTAGACAACTTGGTTTATGGCCATCGAGATGCCATTATTAATCCTGATGTTGAGTTGATTGTGGGCGATTTGGGCGATAAAGAGCTCACAAGCCGTATTTTTGAATACCACGAGATTGAGGCAGTTATTCATTTTGCAGCTTATGCCTCTGTGGGTGAATCTGTTGCCGACCCAGAAAAATATTATCAAAACAACATAGCAGCACCTTTGAATTTGCTTGAGGTGATGCGTAAAAATGGCTGCATAAATTTTATTTTCTCATCAACGTGCGCTACGTATGGCAATCCGCAATATGTGCCAATAGACGAAAACCATCCTCAAGTTCCGATCAACCCTTACGGACAATCGAAATTGATGTTGGAGAAAATTATCAAAGATTATGCCCATGCTTACGGCACAAAATATGTTTTTTTAAGGTATTTCAATGCTTCTGGAGCCGCAGTTGATGGTTTGATAGGTGAAGACCATAATCCAGAATCGCATTTGATTCCACTAATTTTAGATGCTGCAAATGGCGATAGGCCACATATTACGGTTTTTGGCACTGATTACGACACTCCAGATGGTACTTGCATCAGAGACTATATTCATGTTGATGATTTAGCGACAGCGCATTTGGCAGCTTTAGTGCATTTGTCGGCAGGCAAACCGTCAGCAATATGCAATTTGGGCACTGGCGTGGGTGTATCTGTGAAAGAAATGATAAAAGTAGTTGAAAATGTGACAGGAAAGCCTGTGCCTGTTGTGTATGGCGAACGAAGAGCAGGCGACCCACCATATTTGTATGCCAACCCAGAAAATGCCAAAGCAATTTTGGGTTGGGAAGCAAAATACAAGCACATTCAAGATGTGGTAGCCCATGCTTGGGGCTGGAAAACTGGCGTTAAACTAGGGAAATATTCAAGTTGATTTTCCAGTATCACTTCGGCCCTTCCAGCGCCTTTTTGTAAACCTCGAAAGTCTGTTGTGCTGCTTTTGCCCAAGTAAAGTTTGAAACATAGCTTTTGGCCTTGTCTCTCAGTCTATTTCTTTGTGGCTCATCTTCTAAAAAACTGGCCAAATCAGAAGCTAAAGCATCTATTTCAAGAGTGTTGGATAAAAAAGCATTGCCCCCAGCTACTTCTTTCATCGCGCCAAAATTGGAGGTAAACACTGGTGTCTCCAAATACATGGCCTCTAGTATTGGGAAGCCAAAGCCCTCATAAAGAGATGGATAGGCTACAAATATGGCATTTTCAATTAGGTTTTGCACTGTATCTTTACTTACATAATCGAGGTGCATTACATTTCTAATCGTTCGCAATTCTGTGGCTATTTCTGGTCCTTTAAACCCACTCGTTCCTCCAGCAAAAATAAGTCTTAAATCTGGGTGTTTTGAAGCTAATAGAGCAAAAGCTTTTGCCAAATTAAGTACATTTTTTCTCACTTCTATTGTTCCAACACATAGAATATAGGGAAAGGCGACTGTTTTGGGCGTTGATATTCCCTTAGAAAAATGATCGACACCGTGGTAAACAGTAGTAACTTTATCACTAAATTGAGGAAATAGTGTTTTCAACTCTTCTTTCACAAAATCTGATACCACTATTATTTGATCTGGTTGGTTTTGGTTGATAACTTTGCTTAGTTTTTCAATCCCCTTTATTGCAAACTCTTGGCTCCACAGTCCTTTATGAAAAACTGAAAAATCGTGAATAGTTACTACTTTTTTAATCGATTTAGTGCTTGGAATCCAGTAATCTGGGCCATGAAAAAGGCTGTATTTTTTGGGGATAATTTTGTACAAGTGTGGAATGTATGGAGTTTCAAGAGGCAATGAGGTTCTCGATCGTATTATTCCATCATTTTTAATATTGGAGATTTTGTAACTTGCACTTAGCGTTAAATCTGGCAATTTCTTTAGAGCAGCTATCAGATTTTGGATGTAAACACCAACACCAGTCAATCTTAGTCCGTGCAATCCAGTGGCATCTATGTTTACTTTAATCATGCAGTTTGATGGCAAATTGTATTATTGGCAAATGGAATATTAGAAATTGATATAAATTTATGCTCAAATTCATTTAATTTTGAGCAAAAAAGCAGAATTGTAAAAATATTGCAAATATCAGTAGTATTTGACGGTGGATTAAAATATTAGGGACGGAATTCGAATAATATCTTCATAAAATGTGCAGCCGTGATACATGAGAATATTCAACCTTATATGCCAAAGCTGGTAGAGCTTTTGGAAAAGCATAAAATTAAAAGTGCCTTTTTTTTCGGGTCTGTGCTCACCGAAAATTTCCATGAAAAAAGTGATTTAGATATCTTGGTAAATTTCCAAGAAGGTCTAAATCCACTTGAAAGGGGTGAACTTTGGTGGAATTTACACGATTCGCTTAGAGACAATGTGCATCGTGAAATTGATTTAGTTTCTGAGAAATCTTTAAAAAATCCCTATTTCATTCAGGAAGTAAATAGAACAAAAGTAATAATTTATGGAAGTTGAAATAAAAAAGCTACTGTTTAGACATTCATAAGTCTATATCGAGGATTGAGACATAAATTGGAAGTCCTAAACTGTATGAAAATTAAGAGAAAAATATGTTCCTTCAGCAAGCAGTTGAACGAAATTTTGAAATTATGGGTGAAGCAATGAATAAAATTTTGAACATACAAAATGATATTGCTATCAGTAATTCAAGAAAAATTGTAGACACTCGAAATAAAATAATACATGGATATGACGAAATTGAGCCTGAAAACATCTGGAATATCATAGTTAAACATTTACCAGTTTTGAAAATGGAAGTAGAAAAATTATTGAGTGAATAGTAATCTTTCTAAATACTATTGAATAAATCTTTTTTCGAGGCTTTTTTGTCAATCATTAAAATCACAATCATATTTGGACATTTCAATAATTATTCCTGTTTTTAATAAGATCGAAGTAATAAAACATTGCATCGAGCTCAATATTCGGCATTGTTCAAAGCCACGTAATTGGATAATAATTGATAATAATTCTGATATTGACACAAAAAATGGGCTTTTGGATTTGCAGAAATATGCAAATTCAGTTGGACATACCTTTTTTATTCACACAGAGAAAGAAAATACAGGCGTAGCTCGGGCTTGGAATAAAGGACTCTCGATGGTGAACACCAAATATGTGTGCATCTTAAACAACGATTGCGTGATGATGCCAAACTGGGATTGCGAAATGATGGAAAAATCTGAGTACCATCATTTGGGCATTTCAACCCCGTTAGTGCTTGAATCTGAGATGTTTAATGTCAATTACAACTTGAATTCATTTTTGAATGGCAGGAAAAACTGGAAATATTTAAGTAAAAAAAACGCCCATAAGATAAGATTGGGTGTGTTTACAGGCGTGGTTTTTTTCGGTGAAAAATCAATTTTTGACAAAATTGGCCCTTTTGACGAAAATTTTTGGTTGTCGCTCGAGGAATACGATTATTTGTTGAGAGCACGACATCTAAGTATTGAAACTGGTACCATCGGTTTTGTAACTGCCTTTCATTTGGCTGGTATTACCAGAAAAGAAATGAAAACGGATGGTGGCACAGCCAATCAACGGTATTTTGAGCAGAAATGGGGTTGGAATTTTGAAAAAACAGAGCAAAAATTTCCCAATAAGCAAATAAGAAGCATGCAGAGATGGCTTTTTAGGCATTTTCAGATCTTGAGCTCCATAAATTTTTCCTTTCCTTTGCAAAGAAACTGATATGCAATTATTTGGATTTACACTTTTGCGAAATGCCGTAAAGTACGATTATTGTTTCCAAGAAAGTTTGGCCTCGCTTTCAGGGATTGTACGCTACACTTGTATTGCAATGGGCGAAGGCGAAGACAATACCAGCGAAATCATCTCTAAAACTCCCAATCTGAAAATTATTCCAACAGTTTGGGATCAAAGTTTGAGAGATTCTGGGCTTATTCTTTCGCAGCAGACCAATATTGCACTCGAGTTTTTAAGAGTTGAGGAAAAAGAAAATGCCGATGCTTGGGCATTTTATTTGCAAGCAGATGAAGTATTGCATGAAATTGATTACGCATTAATTAGAGAAGACATTCAATATGCTGAAGAAAATGGTTTTGATGCTGTGGCTTTTCGATACAAGCATTTTTGGCTCAATCACAACACTTTAACAGTGGGCAAAAAGTGGTATCCAATTGAAACTAGGGCTATAAAATTGCATTCCTCAATTATAAGTGTACGAGATGCCCAGGGGTTTGAGGGGTGTAGAAAAGTATACGAAAGCAATGCCTTCATCTATCATTACGGGCACGTAAGGCAAGAAAGTATTTATAGACTCAAAAAAGCAGATTTCCACAAATTGTACAATGCAGATGAAAATTTGCAAAAAGCGCAGAAAAAAGAAGAGAAAAAGTATAAGAAAGGACGATTTTTAAGCTATCTTGGCTCTCATCCATCTGTTATGAAAGCAAGAATTGAACTGTTTGGAGATGTATTTAAGACTGATTTGAGAGATGAAATCTGGATTTTAGCAGCTCAGCACGACTTTCCGCAGCAATTCGTCAATCGTATTCTAGCAAAAAAAATCTACTGGATCGATAAAATAAAGGATTGTCGTTCGTCAAATAAAAGGAAAAATATGGTGATTTTTGAGCCTAGCTGGTGGCAAAAAATGCTTTATCCAAGTATGGTAAATAAAAGACCAGACTCGGATTTGGGTAGCAATTGGACGAAGGAATATGTTCTTACGCTAAAATTGTCAGAGAAATTAGTAGGCGTTTTATAGAAAAATGGCATGGTTTACGATTGTTTTGCATTCTTCAACGAACTGGATTTACTCGAAATTAGGCTCAATGAGCTCGATAAAGTTGTAGATAAATTTGTATTAGTAGAGGCCACACGTACTTTTCAAAAAAAGCCCAAACCATTGTATTTTGATGAAAACAAGGCAAGATTTAAGCCTTTTCTTCATAAAATTGAGCATATTATTGTTGATAAGTACCCTAATTTTTTCAGTAAACTTAGAGTACCTACAGCTTGGGATTATGATACATATCAAAAAAATCAAGTGGCAATTGTGCTCAAAAATTGTGTGCCAGACGATGTGATTTTGTATTCAGACATTGATGAAATTCCCAATGCTGAGAAGATTACAAAATATACAGGCAAAAATGGTTACCAAGTATTTCAAATGCGACATTATTACTATTATTTGAATTGCTTAGAGGTAGAGCCTACCAATGAATTGCAGCCAGCATGGTGGTACGGCACTGTGATGTGCAAATATGAAGATTTTAAGAACATCCACCATTTACGAATACAAAGGGAAGTCAATAAATTCACTAAAAACGCAGTTATTGAAGATAGTGGATGGCATTTTGCTTACTTAGGAGGAGTAGAGAAGGTTATTGCAAAAATGAATTCATACGCACATACTGAGCACAATTTGGATGGATTTAAAGATCCAGTGCGGATAAAAGAACTGATAAGTGCAGGCAAAGGCCTTTATGGAAACGATTTGAAATCTGTTTTTCAAGAAATTGACCAATCATTTCCCAAGTATCTAGTGGAAAACCAGCCAAAATTTGCTTCTCATATTTTAAATAAGAATCAATGATTACAACTCTTTACAGAATTTCTGATGGTGGTTATAAAAAAGACAAGCTAGATTTTGCTGACAAGTTTTACTGTCTTGAAAATTATATTTCAGTATTTGGCAAAGATGAATTGATAGTATTTGCGGATAATTGCAAGGAAGAAACAGTAGCAAGATTAAAATCTTACGGACTTGATGTTCGATTTTCCAGTATCGGTTCCTCTGGGCAATCTTGGAAAATGGTGGCTAAATTTGCACTCGAAAATTACAAAGACGATCAAATAATTTATTTTCTCGAAGATGATTATTTGCATCTTAAAAATTCCAGAAAAGCAATAGAGGAAGCATTGTTGATTGCAGATTATGTAACACTTTACGACCATCCAGACAAATACATTGATGGCAAAGATGGTGGAAATCCTTTGGTTTCAAATGGAGGGGAGTTTACTAAAGTGTATCTTACAGAAAGTTCGCATTGGAAGCAAACAAACTCTACAACCATGACATTTGCAACCAAAATAGCTACTTTGAAGCAAGATTGGGCTATTTGGGACGAATATACCCAAGATGCACTTCCTCATGACGATCAAATATTTTTCAAATTGCAAGGATTGAAAAAACTTAAATTCAAATTATTTGGGAAGAGAAAGATGCTGATATCCCCAATACCAAGTTTATCAACACACACAGAAAAAAAATGGTTAGGTCCACTGATTGATTGGAATTCCCTTTAGCTTGTATACCATTATCACACAAGTTCTTACTCATCGTACATAATTTTAACCTAGATGCGCATATTTTATTTTTCACCAGACCACAATGCCCCATCTGGTGGCATAAAAGTAATCTACAATCACGCCACGATTCTACGCGAAAATGGCTTTGAGGCTTTCATCCTTCATTCTAAAAAAGGCTTTAAATCGACTTGGTTTGAGAATAAATGTCCATTAAAATACCTAAGCGAGATCTCGTTTTTGCCTACCGATATCGTAGTTATTCCAGAGATATTTTTTCACTTGGCGGCCAACCCAGAATTAAATCTAAAAGATAGAATTAGAAATTTTAGAGGAAAAAAAACAGATTATTATGGTGCAAAGTTCATTTGGCAATCAGTAGCTAAAAAAATAGTTTTTAATCAAAATGCTTATCACACATTTCTCGATTTTTCAACCAAGTACCCTCTGAATTATCATTTATTTGATATTCCA
>JBJXGB010000118.1:0-4650 GCA_046152935.1 Cytophagales bacterium | reverse complement strand
AGATTACAATTGTCGTTCCAAACACCTTCTGTCTTTATATAGTGAATCGGTGGTTTGCCCGATTGCATCAATTCGTATTCTGGCAGAATCTGCAATTTATTTTCGTAAAAATGCTCGTTGGAAAAGCCAATCAATTCGGGTAAAAGACTGCGATAATGGCCTGTAAGTGTAGTTTGCGAGATGTATTTTTGCGAAATACTCAATAAAGAATCTATTTCACTGTCGGTATCGGCATCTTGCTCGGTTTCGAAACGAGGCTGATACAAATCGTTGGGTTGCAGCTGCTTGCTATCGCCCGCTATTACAACTTGTAATCCCCTGTACATGGCTGCAAAGCCCTTTTCTGCAAAGCATTGCGAAGCTTCGTCAAAAATAATGAGGTCGAAAAGTGGTTCAAATGGAAAAATAGTAGAAACTGTTTCTGGTGAAACGAGCCAAATAGGTGCCAAATCAAATACTTCGCTGTGGAAACTTTCAATCATTTTTCTGAGTTTCCATATCTTTTTCTTTTTTGTAAGTTGATGTTGCAACTCCCTGTAAGTGAGCCTATTATTTAACCTATTAAATACATTTTTTTCATATATTCTTTCTTTTAGTTTGAGTTGAATGATTTCCGTGGCCAATTTTTGCTTATTCAACACCATTTGTTGCAACTCTTCTTCGAGTTGTGTGAGCCTCATCGTTTCTGTTGATCTTAGAATGGGCTCATTTTGCTCCAATATATTGATCCACGAAAGGAAGAGACTGTTCTGAACGAATGAAAGAAATTCGGATTTTGAAATTTCAGAAAGCTTGATATAATATACGCTAGCGTAGAAAAAAGACGATTCAAAAGCGGACAACTCTAAAATCAATCGATCATATTCAACTAGGCCATCAAAATGTGTGGTAATGGAATTGGAAAGCAAGTCCGGAAAATGATTTACTTCAAAACAACGTTCCAATTGGTCAACAGTAAAATATCTTTTCCACAGCGGATTCAGTTGATTTAAGGTTTGGGAATGAATAACCAAATTCTCAAAAACAGAAAGCCATTGGTCTGATTCATAACTAATTATGGATTGAAGAACTTCATATTTGGACACAGATTCAGCTGCCACCAGTGCATTTCTTATATCTTGGATCAAGTCAGGATTTTCATTCAAAGCAAACTTCAATTTGAAGTTCAATTTTAGGCTTTTTAGTAGTAAATCACTGGTGTTAGAAAATTGAATTCCCCCCTCAATCTTTAATTTTAAAATTTGCAAACTAGCTTTTGACAAGGGCAAACCGTTATCAATCAATAGTTTAGTTACCAATTTTGCATCATTTGCTACTAATTTCCACCACCATTTTGTAACAAAATTTGAATGGCGATTGATCGCCAATTCTGTCATCGAATGGTATTGCAAGGCCAGTTCATCATTCTCAAATAAGATGATTTGTTTTTTTTGCCATTTTTCCAACTCTTCGAGTTTTTCAAAAGCTTTTACGAAATTGAATTTCTGTTTTCCAGAAGCAATATTCAACAAAACCTCAAATCCGAGTGGATTCTGTAAGATTGAAATCCAATTTCCCCAATCATTTTTTAGCTCAAAAAATTGAATAACTTGATCGTAACTAAAATTAACTTGTTGAGTAAGCGTCTGAATTTCAAGGAGTTGGCTCTTTATGATTTTAAAATCTGTTAACGAATGATTCTTGAAACTCAATCTGCCTTTCCAAGCAAACTCATCCAGTTCAAATGTTTTGGCATAATCGAACAAAGCAGAAAATCTTGACATCAAACCTCCAAACTCCTGATAGTTAATGTTTGAAATCTTTTCTGTGAAATCTAGGTATGGCTTGTTCGGATCCGACTTTAAGAATAACTCCTTCGCTGAAATACCGAAAGTAGTGTTATCAAAAAGTGCAGTTTTGAAACTTTGCAATTTATCAACCAAGTCTTCAATGCTACGGCTCGTATGCAAAAATTCCCTTTCGATTACCACCATATTGAAAGAGGCATTTTGTGACTTATAAAAATCTATATTATCAATCTGCTGATTGAGCTGGTCGTACAAATTTTTACGATCCGATTTGAAATCGTGAACCAAGGCAACAAAATTTTCAAGCCCAATTTTTGACAACCGTTGATGAACTACATCTAAAGCAGCTCTTTTTTGGCACACGACTAAAACCTTTTTTCCATTTGCCGCAAAATCGGTAGCCAAATTGCTGATTAACTGCGACTTACCAGTGCCGGGTGGACCTTGTACCACCATCGATTTACCCGATTTTATGGCTATAATGGCTTGCTCTTGCGAAGCATCAATGGGGAATGCAGTTAAGATGCTTTCTTCTTTTACTGGTTTATTGGCAATATTTTTCTCTACAAAAAAATCTTCAACCGTTGCTTCATTTACCGAATCGAGCCATTGTTCATAATCTGGCGCTAAATACGAACCAGATTGTGGAAAAATGCCCAAAACACATTGTGATTCTAATTTTAGAATTCCATTTTCAAAGTTTCCTTCAAATTCGGCTTTTGTATATTTTGCAAATGGTTTGAGTTGATTTTGAAACAACTCGCTGTTGAAATTGATGCTGAGTGCACTTGACTTTAAAAATTCATACAGCCAATTGCGAAAACTTAGGCTATCTGAAAAGTCTTCTTCAAGTGTATAGTCCAGTAAATCATCGTTTAATTCCAGTTGATTAAAATGAGAATAGGCTAATAAAAAGCTTCTGTTTATAAATGGTAATTCATTTGCAATGGGTGAAATAGTCCATTGATTGGTATTTTTTTTGGAGGCAACGAGTTGAATTTCAACGGGAAAGAAAAATAGTGGGCAACGAACGATCGATCCATCTTGAAATTTGCCTGTCACAAAGGGATACCCAATGTATAGATCTTTAGCCCCGCGTTCTTCTTCGATAAGCTTCGATTTATGATAAATTTTTGATAATTTTTTACTGAGTTTATTAATTTCAGTATCTCGGCTATCGATATAATCGCAAAGGTGGATTTCTTTCTTTGATTTGATAACCTGTTCAAGAATCTGGAACGAACTTCTGCCCAATTCGGAATATTCAAGTGCATACAAATCAAGGTCAGATTCTTCAAAAAGCTTTAACACAACCAAAGAGCGATTGCTGGCAGTGAGATTGGTAAGCTTTCGTAAGTAGCTTTTGAGCAGGGTTTTTAATTGCATTTTTATTCCAGAATAGTTATCATTCTGAAATCTAAGGTAACGAAAATTAGGGGAACGCTAGATTTTGTTTTGAATTAATAAAAGTAAACAAAACAGCCTTTTAGTAGTGAACGATGGCGTACAAATTCATTCTAACTTCTTCAAAAGAGCGATCTTTTTGGATATTTTCTATCATCGTCATCATCAAATTATTGATATTCTTTTGGTCAATTTGCAGAATTTTTGTGAGTTCACGGCACAAATCCAATTCTTTGGTATCTATTGTGCCATCTGCCAAAATCAGTGTAACAAAGTCGTAAATTTGCTCTAATTTTTCGTAAGAATCTGATGGAACAGAATATTCAAAAGTAACTCCATCTTTTTTCATTTCGTTGATGTCTTGGCGCACAATTCCATATCTATCGCATATTTTTAAGATAGTTTCAGCTTCAGATTTTGAAAATTTGCCATCAATAGAAGATAAAGCAAAAAGATTGGCAATATGGTTTTTGATCTTGTATTGATCTAATTCAGATAAATCATTGTATTTTTTCATATTTGAAAATTAAAATCAAGAAACCAAGGTTTACAAACCTCTGACACGTTTGTCTTTCGGATATTTAACGGAATACTTCAAAATCAGTTTTTTTGATTCTGTGGATGCCACATTTAATTTCCAAGTCAAATTACCCGTTTCGCGATTCCAATCTGCATTGGTTTCATTCAAATATTCAACTTCAATCTGGTTATTGGACGAAACAGGCACTTGATCTTGTAGCACCAGATTTACAGCCTCTTTATTGTTGTTTTTAATCGTTGTTACATAGCCAAATTCTTGGGTTGTAGTTGATCCAAATAATTTTTTGGATGAAAAGTCAGACAGCAATTCACGGGTGACTACAATATTCTTATCCGTAAATAACGGAATTTTCAAGGTATCGCCAGTGGCATTGGGGTCGATATACGAATTGCCTATGAAAGCGTTTTCAACATAAACATTTGTTTGTGATGGAACTAGATTTAACTTTTCCCACTCGGAAATACAAGCGGTAACAAACACTTCGGGTTGCACCTTTGGAATGGCAATGTATTGATAATCAACCTCTACACTCACTGATTTTAATTCGAACGAATGTGAAACTGAATCAGTTTGAAAATTTGTAAAGGCATTCAAAGCATATTCTTGAATTGTTCCTGAAAAATAATTTACATCTTGAACGTTTGAAAAATCTGCACTAGCAGAAACCTCACTTATTTCTTCTTTCATAGCAGCAGGTGCAGCACCAGCTTTCATACTTTCTGATCTGTACAAGACGGGTCTTGGATAGTCAAAATCTAATCTCAAATCGGTTAAGACAGGTAAATTATAAATCGAATTAGGTTGAGAAGTGCTGAAAATGAGTTTGATATGGTTCCAATCTTGTCCTGTATTTTGAAATGCCGAGGCTTTATAAACCAAATTCAGTGGTTCTTTCACCGTTTTTATTTTCCATTCAAA
>JBJXGB010000114.1:0-7229 GCA_046152935.1 Cytophagales bacterium | reverse complement strand
ATTGACAATAGTATCAGAGGTACAAATCAGCAAAGCATTTGCATTACAAGCTTTATATAAGTACCAATTTTTCGATTGCATTATCATTGCGTCAGCACTCGAGGCCAACTGCACCAAACTATACTCTGAAGACCTCGAACACGGCCAAATCATTGAAAATAAGCTTACCATAGTCAATCCATTTTTGTAGTTTTCTCATTTCATGTTTGTCTGAACTATGATTTTTTTGATGCTTACGATTGGCATGATTTCTGCAATCAATCCATCATAATAATCACCCAAATCATACACATCACAGTTTAGACATATTTTTTATTTCATGCCACTGACCAATAAAGCAATCTGAAGGCTTGGAACAAACCGCTATCAGGATTTTAAACTCTATTGTATGAAAATATTTTATTAGCCCACGATTGAAACCGTGGGCTAATAAAATATTTATTTGTAAGTAAGGATAATTGAACGTGTACTTGTTTTATCTGTACAATTATTGCTATCTATACTGGATTCATCACAACTTATAAGGCAGCCTGATGAATTGGTTTTTAGATTGCTAATGGTGTATTTATCACCTATTCTTGGCGTAGTAAGCGTAGAAGAGCCGTTGCATGCGTTGTAGGTATAATAGGTTCTCGTAATCGACATGTTTTTATCATAGTCTCTATTGGTTGGAGTAGGATTATCGCTATTCTTAAAAAAATAACTCAATGGATCGAGTACGGTGGTACTAAATGTTTTTTCAGAATATGTCCGAGGTGCTTGAGCCACACCACCACTGTATTGAGTATTTGACTTTTTGATTAGATTCATATTCGTATCATAAACATAAATATCTTCAGATTGAAGAACCATTGTACCTACGCTGCTACCTGAACTTGAATAACTTGATCTTTTACTTGGTCTGCCGTTACTATACCCTAAGTAGGTGTCTTTGTAATTAGTTGTTGATAAACCACTTGATGTGCTATAAGTATATGTGTATGATTTTTCCGTAAGGTTGTTGTCAGCATCGTAGATATAATTAGTTGTTTGGTTGAAATTTTCAGAATTATAAGTGGCTTTGGTGATGTTATTCCCTGTGTATTGATAGGTTTGTACTTGGGTGTAACCACTACTTCTAGATGAACGAGTTGCTAACTGAGTGCCATTATAGGTAAAATTGTCGTACCTGTTTGGATCTATATTGCCGGTGCTGTCCAAGTAGGAAAATTTTGTAACATTACCATTTGGGTCGTACTCAATTATTACACCATATTTGTTTCCTGTGGCATCTGCTGTATATTCATATCGGGTGAGCTGGCAGCCTGCTACGCCACCAACACCTTAGGTAGTTGGTTTGGCTACAGAAGCTACAGTTATCCCCGTAAAACTACCATTGTTTACTTGTGTGGTATTGCCAGAGGTACTTTTGGCAGTAAAATTGAATGTACCAGTGGCTATGCCATTATCTACTGTGAGCGTAAGCGTTCCGCTTTGACCGTTAAATACTATGCCATTTAGCGTAAAGTTAACGATTACGGTGTTTGCCGCTATTCTGCCTGCGGTGTTGCTTACAGTATAAGAGCCGCTTGTTTTGGCCGATGGGGTAAGTTTGATAGTTTTACCTGCATTGTCGCTCAATACGATAGCCAAATCAGAGCTGGAGGTTGATGTGGCATTGTTTGAAGTAAAGCTTACCGCCTTTCCGTCAATAGTGGCACCGCCAGTGCCACTAGTGCTGTTTGGGTCTACTGGGTTTACTTCTTCTTTTTTACTACATCCTGAAAAGGCTAGGAGCAATCCTAGGCTAATGGTCGAAATGATTTGCACCTGGTTTTTCATTTTTTTTTTGAGTTTTGAGAATTGTGAGAAATGGAATTATTTATTAAAGTTTATTGGTTTTCTTTTGTTGTCTGAATTTGGATTTGTTGGATTTTAGGATTAGCGGGATTCTAAAAATCCAAAAATCACCTTAATCTCACGAATCCCAATTCACACCTTCTGCTTTTTGTCTGAACTGTGATTTTTTTGATAGTTATGGTTAGCTTGATTTCTGCAATCACTGCATCATAAGAATCCCAATTCAGACATTTTCATCTTTCTGCTTTCACTCATCTCCCCCACCACATTTTATACTTTTCTGATTACAATATTAAACCCAAAAAAAGGCCTAAAAAATAACCCCTAGTGGTAATATTTAACAACAAATAAGTGGTTAATTCTATTTATTTGTGGTAATGTGCGAATTAGATGTTGGCAAACTTTGAAAACTTCACAGCTCTATTTGTCTGCGTTTCTAACCAGTGATGTTTTTGTCTTTCATTTTTACAACTACATCAAACATATTGCGGACACCAAGTTTCTTTACCATGTTTTTGCGGTGTTTCTTTACCGTTTCTGTGCTTACAAACAAATGATTGGCGATCTGCTCGCAAGTCATGCCATATTCTACATATTTTAAAATCATCTGTTCGCGAGGCGTAAAATGCGTGCTTTTAATTGTTAATGTGGGTGTTTTCATGGATTTGTGTTAAATGCAGGAATAAATAATGTGTTCAACAGTTAGTCGTTCTGCTAATCTTCATTAGGGGGAGGATGAATACGAAGTACGCTGTGCAGCCACCACAAGAGTAAAGCGGCACTCATCAAGAGTGTTATTAAGAAGTAATTTCTCATAGTATGAAGTAATTTCTCATAGTATTAATAAATATAAATGTGTTGGCGTGTGCGAAAGCTCAAACCAGTTTTGTTCTATTAATTTTACAAAGTTCAGTAATGAAAATTTACCATCATATACCACATTTGCGGTATATGAAAACATTTTTTTAATCAGTTACTTTGCCAAGTTTATTGAGTAACCTTAGTGAAATGATCAAATTATTACTCGCTTTACATTTTTTTTCTATTCTATGCATCTGTAATGGTCAGGTTAAGCCACAGAAAAACAAAAACCTGAGCATTACGCCATTGCCAGTGATATACTATGCTCCTGAAACTAGCTTAGGATTAGGAGCAGCAGCCGCCTTTGTTTTTCGTATGCACAAATCGGATACGATCAGCCGAAAATCAAACATTCAACCCTATTTTATTTACACCGTCAATAGGCAAATACTTTCTTCCATTGGCTATACCTTGTTTTTTAAGCATGAAAAAATCAGGACGGAAGGTGAGTTTGCGTATTATTACTTCCCAGAGTTTTACTATGGCATAGGCAATAATTTGCCCCTCAGCAACCAAGACACCATTACATACAGTTGGTTGAGGATGTACAATAAAACCCAGTATAAACTCTCTAATGGTCTTTTTACCGGCTTAGCGTATGAATATGTGAATATGTTTGATCTGAAACGAAATGAAGGAAATACGCTGGATAAAACCAAACCCTTCGGTTATGAAGGTTCGCTGATATCAGGATTAGGCCCTTCTATAACTTACGACACCAGGGATAATGTGCTCAATGCGAGCACAGGAATTTATGTTGATTTTACCGCCTTATTTTATGGCAAACTTACCGCCAGTCAATACGATTTTCAAAAAGTGAAAATCGACTTTCGTTATTTTAAGACGGTTTGGAAGAAACATAGTCATGTACTGGCGTTTCAAACTTTATTTGTATCGGTGCCAGGCGAAGCGCCCTTCAAGCATTTGGCACAGCTGGGGGGAGATGTAATTACACGCGGTTATTATGCAGGACGATTTAGAGACAAACATCTTGTTGCTTTTCAAGCCGAATATCGATTGCCAATTTGGCGATTTATCGGAATTGTAGCTTTTGCTGGGGCTGGTAGCACGGCTTCTAACCTAGGTCAGTTTGGCAATAATACCATCTGGCCCTCTTACGGTGCAGGCTTGCGTTTAAGGGTTAGCAAGAAAGATAATATTAATATTAGGCTCGATTACGGCATTGGAAATGGCTCGAGTGGGTATTATATCAATATTGCTGAAGCATTTTGAGTTCTTAAAACAGGTATGATGAAGCAATGTTTGGTGCTTTTTATTGCATTTTTTGCTGGATACAATCTTTTCGCAGCGCAAATTAAATTGGGTGAACTCCCTACCGAATTTACTATTTTTTTACCCCCTTTTATCGAGGCATTAGAAGACAGAGATAGAAAGCTCTCAATCAATGACGTATTAACTTCCACATCTATTAATTTTCACAAACCGGCAGTAGAAAGCCACTTGGGAATAAGCACAAGCGCGTGGTGGATTCGATTTGAAGTAGACAATAACACGGTAAACAATTGGCAAATATTGGTTGAAATGCAACACGTGCACATGAATATTATTCAATTTTATGTGGTTGATAATCAAAACAATGCCTTAATAGTTGAGCAAAAAACAGGCGATATTTTTCCTTTTGAGCAGAGACCTTTACTGACCCGCAATTTCAATTTTGATTTCTTTGCTAACAAAGGCAAAACCTATACCTGCTACATGTATCTAGATAATGGTTTTGAACCCGTTTCTTTGCCTTTGTATATGCACACCCCTTCTGCGATGGCAAAAAATGAAACCCTATTCGTATTCGTCTTTGCAATTTTTTGCGGCATATTATTGACCATGGGAATTATCAGTCTGTACATCTTCATACAGTATCGCAAGGTTATTTATTTGTTTTATACCCTTTTTACATTTTCAGATTTGTGCTGGGCTATTACCAATTACGGATTCGATTATCAGTTCATTTGGCCTGACCAATCGTATTTGCACAACAAGAGTCCGTTGTTTTTTGCACAACTTTCCTTCTTCTTTTTTGTACCATTTACACTTTATTATTTAGCTCATCTTAAAAACTACAAATTCTTAAACCTTTGTTTAAAAATCAATTTGCTTTTGGGGGGCGCATTGTGTACCGCTTATGTAGCCTGTGTTTACGTTCATAATGCAGCTCTTGAACCGTACATTGTAAATATTTGCTATTTTTATTTTCTAGCTTATTTTGCTGTTTTCAGCTATCTAATATTTGACGTCTATTGGCAGTCGAAAACAACGGCAAATGCACTTTTTGCTGTTGGTTTTCTCTCTATGTTGGCTGGTGCGCTAATCAATATATTTCGCGAACTCGTTCCCATTCCAGTAAGTTTTTTGATCGAACACGGTTGTATGTTGGGCTTGCTGATAGAAGTATTATTTTCTGGATTCGCTATGTCGCTCAATATCAATAGTTTGCTTAAAGACCGTGAAAATCTGCTTATAGAAAAATCGAACTATAAAAGTGAATTGCTAAAAACCGAAATCAATGCTGAAGAAAAAGAGCGCAAACGAATAGCTGAAGATTTGCATGATGATTTAGGAATTCTGCTTTCATCGGCCAAACTCGAGGCCTCGAAATCGAAAAATCCCGAAAAAATTGTGGCATTGATCGATCATTCAATTATCAAAATCAGAACTATTACTCAAACACTCCATCCGTTCATAATAGACAAATTTGGATTAACCGCAGTTGTTGAAGATTTTCTTGAAGATTTAAAGTTAACGCTGCCTTTTACATTAAATTACCAGGTTAATTCTGAATTGAATATTAAGTTGGAGAATAGAATTCACATATTCAGGATCGTAACTGAGATTTTGAACAATGCAATAAAGCATTCTCGCGCCACTTTGGTAAATTTTGAAATGATTCAAGGAGAAAAAGAGAAGTCAAATCTGCTCCTAATTAACATAGAAGATAATGGGATTGGATTGAATGGCACCGCCAAAAGCAAAGGAATAGGATTTGCAAATATAAAAAGCAGAGTGCACATATTGAATGGTAAGCTCACCATTACCAGCGAAAAAGGATTGAAAATCAATATTGAAATTCCCTTATAATCATCATGTATACACTTCAAATTGCAGAAGATCACCAACTTTTTACTGACGGGCTCAAAAGTATGTTGAGCGAATTTGACGAGATCAAAGTTACCGCCACTTCTGTCAATGGTGCGGAAACTTTTCGTAATTTAAAGCTAGATACTCCAGATATTTTGCTTCTAGATTTGAATTTGGCCGAGACAAATGGCGTTGAAGTCATTGATTTTATCAAAACAAACCAATTCAAAACTAAAATTATCATAATTTCAATGTTTTACGAGAAAAGTTATATCAGCATGGCTCGAAAACGCGGTGCTCACGCCTTTGTACCTAAAAACGTGGGCAAAGAGCAAATGATACATACCATTAGAAAAGTTATATCAGAAGGAAGTTTCTTTGAACCTATAAATGACTACGACAATTTGCTCAAACGCATCTTTACAGGAAGAGAAATAGAAGTTTTAGAACTCATCAAAATAGGCTACGATGCCCAAACCATAGGCAAAATGTTGAATATTACCTATGAAACCGTAAGAACACATCGTAAAAATCTGCTGCAAAAAGCAAAAGCAAACAATATTATCCAATTATTTAACTATACTAATATTCACAAAGAACTTGATTAGCTCGTTTGCGGAGTAAGTAGACGCGAGAGGTTATTTTTAGGAAAAAAAAGCAATATTTTGGCGTTTATGGGTAATAAGATGACGATTAAGAAAGTTGCTAGCCTTCCTTTTTAGTAGACCAAAAGCTACTTTACCCATTCTGCCCATGGAATTACAAACGGCAAAATCAATACCCAGATTAAGAAAAATGTTGCCATTCCGCTTGGATAGGTTTGGTTGGTTTTGATGGCTGGAATGGCGACTACCAAAAGCCAAGTGCCTTTGTAAATAAGCTGCACCAATAATATGGGCGAAAAGGTAAGAGGCCGCCAAAGCCCTAATACAGATAAAATGGCGATGGAAAGCCATAAGCAACCAACCAATCTAATAATATCGGTTGCTTGGTATGCATTTTGGAATATTGTAGCTGCAGCAATTTTTGGGTTGAGTAATGAAGTAGATCCGATCCAACCTGCTACGATGATGTTGGCTATGTACACAAATTTTATTGCTATCATTTCTAGTTAGTTAAAATATACGTCCAATTCCTGTCTTAATGATTGGGTAAATGCCATCGTTATCAGCATTTGTGGTCGCTCCAAGCCCAATGCGATTGTCAAATGTCCATTCTTTTCTATTTCCAAAACGGTATGCATAGCCGTAACCAAGATATGGCAAATACGTTATCTTTTTGTCTTCTCTTAAAAGTTTGTTCTCGACCAGAGCTACACCAGCAAAGGCATAATGGCCATCCATTCTGTTCTTTATAAAATATTTCAAATTGGCTCCATGTGTATTTATAAAGTTTGTTTCAAGTTGGAGTGTTAGGTTGCCGATGGTTCGTACTTC
>JBJXGB010000152.1:0-6076 GCA_046152935.1 Cytophagales bacterium | reverse complement strand
TATTTATTTTTGATATAGGCTCATTATTCGAGGCTAGTAAATAAGCATTACTTTGATCTAATAGATCTATTGCAATAAGGTATTTGCCCTTATTCTTCAATAAATTCGCATTTACCAAATTGAATTTGATATAGTTGTCAAGGTTTGCCTGCACCGTTGGTTTAGAAATAGAATTCAACAAACTATCAGCCCTAATCCATTCATTTCGTTGAATATGAGCATCGACAACCTCAAGTAAAGCATTGACATATTCCTGACTTTCTGATCTATTTTTCGACAATAATTCCAATGATTTGCTTGAAAAATAATTGCCATTCTCAAAGTCGTACCAGTTGTATTGAGCCAGAGAAATATAGGAGCAGATGATTGCGGTCTGAATCTTGTATGTATTTTTGTTGAAATGATAAAGCTTAACGCCCAACTTTATGGCTTCTTCGTATTCGCCAGTTTGGTATAAATTTTTAAGGTCGGATAAATTTTGCCTTTTGATTTCCAATGCAAATGAATGCCACAGTAGGACAGTTGCAAGCAATGAGAATATGATGAATCTTTTCATAAAGACTATAGATTACAATTTGACGAAATTTTGAATTAAAAACCTTGAATTCCGATAGGTTAAAACCTTCCTTAATTCCAAGATGAGTTGAGACCTTTTATTCAAAATGGATTAAAACCCATCGCTATTCATTTACTTCAATGACATTTTTTCTGCGTTTTGAAACCAGTTCGTCTAATTGCAACAAGAGCGACACCTCATGCACGTTGAAAGTAGTAGTAGACTGCGCAGTTTGTCGATAAGCAAATTCGTACGCATACATAAATCGTATTCTGCTGCTGATGAATGTGCCGGCCATTAATGCAGCCGTGCCAGTAGTAGCAATATTTGGCCCAACCCAGAAATAATCGGTTACTTCCAACAAGGCAGCAATGTCGACTCTTGCGGGATTACCTGGAAAATAGTAAATCTTAGCATTGGGATAGAAACCAAGAGCGTCAGTAAATTTAACTCGATAGCCACCTGAAACTATATAATTTCTATTTTTGGCAAAGAAAGATTTATCCTTGTCTGAATTGAAAGTTCTATCAAAAGAAACTATGTCTGGCACTCCCACACCTACGTAAAACGTGCGGTTGTATAATTGAAATCCGGTTCCAAATTTTGGATAAGTAGAAGTTTGGCTTACTACCAATCGATCATTGGCGTCAAATAAACTTGATACTTCATCGGCATTGAAACGAGCAGAAGTAAATCCTGCCCGTACACCCATAGATAGTTTTAGTTTATTATTCAGCCTGATAATGTAGGTGTAATTTGCAGAAGCATCTGTAAATGAACGTGCGCCAATCTTATCATAAGTAAGGCTGCCACCTACTGACATTGAATTCTTATTAAATCGATAATCTGCCCACGAAAAGCTGGTAATAGGAGCACCGTTTACGCCAGACCACTGGATACGAGCAGATGTATTGAAATTAAAATCAGATTCGTACATGCCTCCAGCAGCTGGGTTATATACAAACTGATTAAACATATAGCTTGAAAGCTGAGGAATTTGCTGTGCAAAGCCTAAGCCAGAGGCAATGAAGAGAAACAAGAATGAATTTGCTGTTTTCATAATTATACATTTTTAGAATTTGGTTTAATTAATTTTATTTACTCCCTCCGCACCTCTAAAAGACCCTTTTATCTTTCTTTCCCCATTATTGAAGAAATAGAGGTAAGTGCCATCATCGAGCGGACTACCATTTTTATCTACTCCTTTCCTATCATTCTCATAATTCGTTTTTTCAGATCGGGCAATGCATTATCAATCTAAAATACTTAGCTTACTGCTGTTGTTGAGGTAATGGTAAAGCTAGCTGTTGCCACCTGATTTTGTCATGCAATTGCAAGTATAGGATGTTTCCACCCTGCACCACCCTTGATTTTAAACCTTAATTTTATTAATTTCCCATTTCCCAACGTTGGGATAAACACCTCAACTTTTACAGTACCGTGTCCCAACGCTGGGACATACACCTCAGCTTTTACAGTACTGTGTCCCAGCGTTGGGGTAGACACCTCAACTTTTACAGTACCGTATCCAAACGCTGGAATACACACCTCAACTTTTACAGTACCGTATCTCAGCGTTACTATAGGCTATCAAACTTTTGCTAAGACTGTTTGGCATTTATGATGTCAAACTAAAGATTATTGAGATTTAAGATCCATTTCTTTTGGGTTTAGCATTGCAAATGCCCAACAGACTTATTGAATATGCGGCATTAGATTTGACAACTTTTATCAAGATGTCAAATCTCGCTTGCTACTCTCTTTTTACCTCCAAAAAACCCTTTATCTGCCGCTCGCCATTATTAAAGAAATAGAAGTAAGTGCCTTCATCAAGCATATTTCCATTTTTATCTACGCCTCTCCAATCATTTTCATAATTGACTTTTTCGTAGCGCATGGCACCTATCCTATCTAAAATACTTAACTTATTGCTTTCCTTGGGGTTTATGCCGCGTATCTGGAAAATATCATTTTTTCCGTCTTCATTGGGTGTAATGATTGGTGAGGCTTCCAATGCATCTTGCCCTTTGATAAACACCAAATAATCTTCAGTTTCGCCAGCTTCACCAGCCACCAGACAGCTATTTTGCGTAGAAATTCTGCCTCCAATACGCATATTTATACGTAGCCTTCGTGCACCAGCGTATTTGTTGTTGTTTCTGATGATTAAATTCTTAATGCTAAATACAGAATCTGCCTCAAATGAAGAGGCAACAAAATCGTCTGCATCTGCAAAGCTTCCATTGTTGTTGTAGTCTATCCAGATGCCAAAATAGGCGTTTTTGGTAGTAGTGGTGCTTTTAACATCTGCCGAACAATTATCACCCATCAGCAGCGTATCTACTTTACCTGTAGATGTAAAGTCGCCTATTCCGCCACTGCTGCATCCACTTGCATTTTCCAAACTATTCAATTTGAAATATTTGATAAAATTTTCTTTACAATTGGTACTCACTTCGCAATCGACAAAAGCCAAGTCGCGCGATTGGGGAAAACTAATGATGGAGATGGGCAATCGAAAACGACCTACAAAAGCTCCTTCGTTGTCATAAATGTCATTTAAAATATCGCCTTGGGTTGTAAGATCATTGAAATAAACCTGAATTTGATTCAAATTGGAAGTAGTATCTGAGATAAACAAAAGTTTATTGCCAGTATAGCTCCAATGATAACGATAACCAGCAACTAGTAATTGAGAATAAATGACCTCTTGAAATAAGCCAACAGTATCTGGCCCAGCAATACTAAAAGTAATGGGTGAAGGCTTATCGACTACTAATATTGGTACAAAAATAGATGTAGCGGGCAAAAAGGCACTATCGCCCGGCTGACTGACGATTAAGGTGGCAAGTCCAGCACGTTTGCCTGTAATAATTCCTTTCGTAATACTTGCAATAGCGCTGCTGTCTATTCTATACATTAATGGAAGTCCTCTATTAGAAGAAAACAAGGTTGCAATCGATTGATTGACAGATACTTTGATTCTGGTGGTGACACCTACAATGGTTTGAGGGAGTTTGGTAAATGCTACAGGTGGTATTTCAGATTGCACTGTAAGCAATTGAAAAATAGGCGTTGCGTTCAAATACTTAGTATTCCCCGCTTGTGTAGCAGTAATAATGGTATTGCCACTTTTCAAGGCATAAATTGTCACGCCATCAATCGTTGCAACACTAAGATCGGAACTGGTGAAACTGACCTTATTGCCAGATTCACCACCCGTAACACCATTGATATTGAAAGTATCTCCTACTTTCAATATTGGCAAAGCATTGAAATTTTTAATGGTTTGTGATGAGAATGTGCTGAATGCAGCTACTATTGCCAAAGGTTGATTGGTGGTAGCACTCAAATAAGTATCATTTCCAGCCTGAAAAGCCGTAATAATGGCAGAGCCTTCACTCACGGCTGTAATTATGTTTCCATTCACGGCCGCCACCAAAGGATTGCTGCTTGAAAACGTGACAGGATTGCCTGTAACGCCAGGTGCTACACCACTGATGGTGTAAACATTGCCTACTGCCAGATCGGGCAAGGCAGCAAAGCCAGAAATACTTTGGCCTTGCTTACTAGAAATGGCAAAGGAACGCCTTACGGTATCGGCTGCAAAATATTTTACATCGCCTATTTGGCTGGCAGTGAGGGTAATATTACCTACGCCTAAAAATGAAATTACTTTGGCAGATAGTACCGCCACTCCTACCAGTGGATCGGTCTTGATACTGAAATTCACATCATTGCCCGATAGCCCACCCTGGACACCATTTAACAGCAAGGTTTGATTTCCTATTGGCTGGTCGTAAATATTATTCATGCCAGTAATTGCTTGCTTGGCTTTGATCACTGTCAAGTTTTGTTGGGCAGTGACAGTACAACCTGGATTTGTAAATGAATAAATGATCGACTTATCTCCCAAGCCTGCGGATTGAGGGAAGAAATAAAATGGAGCAAAAGTAGAGCCACCTGAATAAGTGCCACCCTCTGGTAAGCCCCCAGCAAGTGTTGTAATGGGGGTAATTACCGTAATCGTGTCAGGCACAAGATTGAGCGTTACCAAAGGCTTTGGATATACAGAAATGGCAATACCAGTAGATGTAGCTGTATTCTTAACCAAACAAAGTTGGCCTGTAGTTGTCATAGTGGCGGTAACTATACTGGCATTTGTCAAGCTGGTTACATTAAATGTAGGCAGATTGTAAAAATAATTAGGTTCTGAGGTTTGAAATGGAATGCCGTTTACATAGATGGTATAAGAGTTTCGGGCATTGTAATTGACTTTAAAAGGATCGGTTCGATCAACTCTAAATGGTACGCCATCGCCTGCACAAATAGCTTGTATGGTTGAAGTGAGCGTAATGGTAGGTGTCACATTTGGAAATACCTTAAAACCTAGTAAATTAGATAGTGTACTTCCGCAGGCGTCTGCTACATTGCATCTGAATGCAAAATCATTCATGTTGGGGTTTACGGTAATGGTAAGCGAAGCCGTAGTAGCTCCATTCATGATGCTATCGTTTATTATATTGATAAAGTTTGAAGCTGTATTGATGTCTCCATAGCCATTGTAATCTATTGCATAATTGCCCCTTTGCCATTGAAGACTGGGCGTGCCAATAGTGCCTGTAATTGACACTGTGAGTGTAATAACACTTCTTTCGCAAACCTCAGATGAACTTAATTTGATGGACACAATTGGGTCGCTACATACCCCTGCTACGGAAATCAAACCTGCAAACTCTGGCTTGTTGCCATCTGGAGCTGGTTCAAAATCGCGCAGCTTTGTGTATTCTTTGCCTGACTTACTTAATTTATAAATGGTGCCATACGATTTTATTTGGTCATAATAATTGGCTGCTGGAATTTCAATTCCACCATTGGTGGCTACCCCGTATAAAAACCCATCAATGCCTTCTACAAAACTGCCCCCTACTGGATTTCTTCCAGTTTGAATGGGGGCATCTACATCGCCCGAGTTTCGTTGCGTGCTGTTGTTGAGATCGACCAATTTAATAAAATCGCCAGGTAGCTTTAACTTAAAAATTGTACCCGAATATATAGAATTTGAGTAATCATTTATTCCATAATATTTGCCCCCCTCTTCACAAGTGCCATACAACTGCCCATTTGAAGCTGAGTACAAACTGCCACTGGGTTTTTTGCCTGTATTCTGCACTTGAGAGGCATCGTTGAGGCTTATTATAGTAGTAAAATCGCCTGTAGTAGTGCCCACCCTAAAAACAGTACCATCGCCATTTTCGCCTCCTTTGCTGCACAAGCCATACATATAGCCATCGGTGGCTAAGGCAAGGCTGCCCATGGGTTCGCTGCCGTCTGTGGCTTCTACCAAATCTTTAATTACCGTTATGGCTCCGACATTGTCCATGCTAAATATCGTGCCTTTGTCGTTCGTACCACCTTTTGAGCAAGTGCCATAAAAATTGCCATCAGCCAATTGTATTAAATTGCCATTGGGCTGAAAACCTCGATCAAAGGTGTATTCATCAAAATCTGCCATTTTCA
>JBJXGB010000098.1:0-5356 GCA_046152935.1 Cytophagales bacterium | reverse complement strand
GACCTAGCAGCTAGAAAGCTACTGAAATCATGGCTATCAAATGCTACTACCCTGTCGGAGCAATTGAACGATACTAATCTGCTAGTTGGCAACGATTTAAGAAACAATGCACTGAGCTATTACGGATATGCCCAAGCCATGCAAGGTCATATACCTGGCTTGAAGCCATTAGTAGAAAAACTAAGCTTATTTTTTAAAAGAACACCCAAAAAATCGGGCTCTTAAATAAACTGTATTAACCTAAATTCCATAAAAAGTGCTAACGAGTAGTAATAAACTACTTGTTAGCACTTTTTTATTTATCAATATTAGATCAATGCTATTACTAAGCTAAGGCTACGTAATGTCGAGTAAGTCTAACTTTATAATTATGAATTATGAAGTATAAATTATTATATAAAAAGTAATGCTGAGTAAATCTAACTTTATAATTATGAATTATGAATTATAAATTATTATATAAAAACTAATGTCGAGTGGGTTTGACCTTATAATTATTAGCTACAACTTAATAATTATTAGCTTAAAGGTAATGTCGAGTAGGTTTGACCTAATAATTATTAGGTACAACTTAATAATTATTAGCTTTAGGCTAATGTCGAGTGGGTATAACCTTATAATTATTAGGTAAAAATTAATAATTATTAGCTCTAGGCTAATGTCGAGTAGGTCTGACCTTATAATTATTAATTATTTAATAATTATGAACTATTAATTAATAATTAATCAATAGTTTTTGCCTCTGGTTTTGAAAAATCAAACAAGTATGAAAGTTTTATAGAATATTCCCTGCTTGCACTTGGTATCGGTTGGTGGGCAGTCTTGTATGCATTTACAAACTGGTAATTTTCATTCAATACATTGTAGCAACCAATAGAAATGCCAAGATTCGGAACAAAAGCATTTTCTTTTCTAAGAAAAATATTGGCAATAATTGTAGCTGGAAACTCTTTTATCTGCCTAAAATTGTCGCCATCAGCATCGCGAGTATCGTCAATCACACTTTGCAAATTGTATCCAGAATAAGCAAATTTGGCACTATTGTACACTACATTGCAATTCACACTCCAATCGTTCGCAAAATCGTAAATGGCATTTAATGTTACTTTATGCTGGCTAAAACCCAAAAGCATGCCATTTGCATTTGACCCATTAGCAGAAGGCAGCAAATCATTTTGATTGATAGAATACACTTCTGTACTGTTTTTATCTGCTTTATCGTAAAAAGAATAGGTAATATTGGCATACAACTGCTTCAATTTCAACTTGGTATCAATTTCAAAGCCACGCGTACCTGTTTTATTTCCATTGGTATACCCCTCTGTAATGTCGCCTGTATTTGCATCTATGGTGGTGAAATAATAAATAGGTTTGCTTATCGAATTATCAAATACATTGGCACCAATGTAAATATTTTTGGAAACCTGACCACCAAGCTCTAATTCAAAAACAGTGGCTATTTCAGGTTTGATTGATGCGTCTGTCAAGTTGAAAATGGTAGGGGTACGAAACGACTGGGAAGCAAGAAATTTAGAATGAAATTTGTTAAAAGACTTAATAATAGCCAATCGAGGCACAAATGCATCGAAGCCCAAGCTATGTCGATCGTATCTTGCACCTAATGTGAAATTGACAATAGGCGTTTTCACGTTTGATTGAGCGTACACACTTGCATTGTGATAGCTCACGTTTTCAGCACTATTTGGCGGTATTCCTAGCACAAGGGTCTGATATCTTTTGTCAAGCTCACGATTGTTTCCCCAAGATTGATCGTTGTAATACTTGACCCCTGCCAAAATACTTATCTTTTCATTAGGATCGAAAGTGGCTTCGACTTTTGCGTATGAGCGAGCCGTAGAATAGCTAAAGTAATACCCAGATGAATCTGGATTGAGCGGATTGCTGATCCGACTTATGAAGCCCGAAGTATCGATCGTTTGCCAAGGATTTTGGTATTTAAAACCTACCTCTGGGGTAATTTTAAATTTGTTTGAGATCTTAAAAGTGTTGTTTAATAAATACGACATCGTTTCATATTTAACATTATATCTAATGATGTCGCCATTTTCAGGACGATAATTAAACTGACCTAAAAAATCGATCGACTCATTGGTGTACGAATCAAAAAATGCACTAAAATTGAGGGTTTTGTAACGAAGGCCAAGATTCAGACTCCTTGTTTTGATACCCGAATTATTACGCAGATTATCTATTTGACCATAGGCATCGGTGTATTCACGGTTTGATTTAATAGCATCACCATAAAATGCTGATAATGACCATTTTAATGCCTTCGTATTTGACCCTATAGCGAAATTGTAATTGCCACGGCTGTATGCATTGCTCATTGCACTCTGGCTAGATGAAGCGTGGATTCCATTTGTCTCGCTTTGTTTAGTGGTGATTTTTACCACCGCATATTGGGCAAATCCACCATAAATAGCCGAACCAGGACCTCTAATAATCTCAATCTGCCTTATATTATCTACCGCAATATGATTGCCAAGTGGGACAGCACCATACGCTAAATCATTTAATTCATGCTCGTCAACTAAAAACAAAACCTTACCTTCTGCACCCCACAAACCACGAGTACCAATACCTATAAAACCTTGCACATCACTGGCAAAATCGAAACCAGGCACTAATCTCAACAGCTCTACCAAATCTCTGGCACCCGTTTTTCTTATTTCTTCTTCTGTAATAAGAGTCACGATGCCTGGCGTTTCTTTTTGCGTAAGCTCTTCTTTCGATGCCACTGTAAGTTTCAAATTCATCATTTCTTCTAAAGACAAATTCATAAAATCGACAGTAGTACTGGTATCGTCTTCTGCATTTAGCATTGCTAAATCTTGTGCCCCTACATGCGAGACAATGGCCAATGCCAATACTAAACTTTGAAATATGTAAGATTTTTTCATCAATTTGACTGTTAGTTTTATAAGATGGAGACTGTAATATTTACTACTTAGTATTAAACGAATAATTTTCAACGCACTTCATACTGAATTTAAACAAAACGCATTGCAAGATGGCAATAGTACCATGGTATGAATAGCTAAAATTGACAAGTGGCAAGATAAAATTATTAGTCGGACGGTATGAGTGCATAACTGGTAAACCTTGCTAATTCAAAAGGTACGATCAAAGTCATTTGCTTCTCAAATTATCGCTTCGTCAAAATCGGTTTCATTTTCTTGAATGTTTTCTTCGCTCCAATCAAGAGACAATACAAAATATCTAATTCTGCTGTTGACAGTTTGCTAAAATCTACCGAAATATTTGCTTGGCAATACGCATTTCTAACTGGCCCTTCCTTTGCAAAACTTTCAACATTCGATTCCAACAGAAATATACCAACATTCCAACAAAGTCGCTTTATGATCGAAGGGCAACACTAAAAGTTGCCATAGTAAATATCTTACTTTTAGATCATTTTACAAAAACAAATGTTGAAATATTAAGAAATAAATATAAATATTAAATAATCATTAAGAAATGAACAAAAAACTGCCTATTAAGTAAGATAATTTAGATCAGTGGGAAAATCGAAAATTAGTCCAAGTTAAACTTTCCCACAAAAACAAACAATTATTACAGTGATAACTAGAAAAAAATAACTAAAATAAGACTTATTGATTGTATTTACACGTAAAAAAAAGCAAAATATGTATTTTGATTTGATTAAGGACAATTATTTACAATAAGTTAACATCAAAATAGATAAAATGCGCATCATTTCAAATTATTCGCTTATTAATAGAAATATGTGTAATTTAAAGCGAATATTAGTATTATTATTGAATAATAAATATGAAAGACGAAGAAGAATTTGTTTCGATCAAATTTTTTCAATTGATATTTACTTCCGATGGTGAAATAAAGTTTGCAAATGAGGAACTTCAAAAAGTATTGAAGAAAAATAGTTTGAAAAATAAGCTGCGAATGGACGACCTTTTTCCAGACATTACGCTGCGAGTACTTATAAAAAACCAACACTCCACCCATCTAAAATGCCATCAATCGCTGGCAGAATCTGAACATGTAGAAATATTAAAAGTAAAGCGAAACCAGACCGATATCTGGGAAATGCTATTCACACCAGTAGAAAAAGAGGCGATTGGCGGTGGTGTGAATGACATTAATATCGACTCGATATTGTACTTTTTAAACTTTATCCCCCACCCTATTTTTATAAAAAATAGCAAAGGCGTTTACTTATATTCCAACAAGGCTTTCTCTGTATTTTTCGGAATAAGCAACAAAAAACTAAAAGGCTTAGTAGATAAAGATTTCATTAACAATGATGATGAGCTTCAACTCACGACTTCTACCGACCAAAACATAATAAATAGTGGCGATGATATCGAAATACCAGAATACATTCATAGGCACAAAGACGGAAAAAAATCTTCATTATTTGTAATAAAAATGGCTTACGGCAAAACGCCAGAAAACAGAATAATATTGGGATTGGGAATAGACACCACAGCCAGAAAAAAGAATAAAAAAGAACTCGAAAAAACCAGTTACGAGCTTGAAAACTTCATCTACAAGACTTCACACGACCTAATGGCGCCTATCAAGACACTGAAAGGCTTGATAAATATAGCAAAATTAAATCCTGCTGACTTTTTACAAACTGTGCCAATCAATACTTTTGACACAGTGCTGCGTTCGCTTGAAGATTATATTAAGGAAGTGATAGATTTTGCTTACAACCGATCGACAATTATAAGCTATGATAAAGTAAACGTCAGAGAAACCATAATATCTTCCTTTGAAAAAGCCAACCAATGGAGACGACCAGCAGAAATTGAGCTACACCTAGATATCGACAAAAATTTGAACCTAGTAATTGATTTAGAAAGATTTCAAAATGTGCTCCACATATTGTTGGGCAATGCAATTCAATACAGCAAGCCGGGCACACAGCATGTAGAGGTAAATGCCTATCAAAAAGGAGAAAGTATAGTGATCGAAATACAAGACTACGGCATTGGTATCAACGACAAACTACTGCCTAAGGTGTTTGATATGTATTACAGAGCCAATAGCTACTCAAAAGGCTCAGGCTTAGGCCTTTACAATGCCAAAGAAACCATAGCCAAACTCGATGGCAAGATTGAAATAGAATCGGAAGAAGGCAAAGGCACGATCGTGAAAGTGGTGCTGCCGAATAAGAAAAAAGGGTAATAGAAGGGATAAAATGGAATAGGAAAAATTCCTTAGATTATCCCTTGTTAGTTAGATTTCGATATTGAAATAGTACCTTGAATATTTTCTACTAGAATGTGGTGATTTGTAATAAATTGTGATACCGTGCATTAAAAACGAGCTTGAACACCTAATTGTA
>JBJXGB010000094.1:0-4580 GCA_046152935.1 Cytophagales bacterium | reverse complement strand
TTTATACTATCTTTGCAATCCGATTAAAAAACCACACCGCGGGATGGAGCAGTTGGTAGCTCGTTGGGCTCATAACCCAAAGGTCATAGGTTCGAGTCCTGTTCCCGCTACTATAACCCTTTGATTTCCAAAGGGTTATTTTTTTGTCCATAAACTTTCAGCACTTATTAAACGGAAAGAACTTTATTCAAGAATACTTTTCTCGGTCTAACCCAAGAAATCTTTAGGAAATTTAATTGAATCTTGGTTTTTTATTAGCGTGTCCAACTTTTGATCCTCAATTTCAAATGGAGACAACCCTCTCTCCCTGTTTTAGAAGGTTTTTTTTAACTGATCCTGCTTTTTCTTCTTTTCATTCTCATGCCCACCACTTTATTTTCAATGGTGTATTTTGGAAGAGGAGTTGCTAATTCATATTGAGCAAAATCAACTCTGAAATTACTAAAGTAGATTTTTTCAAAATCTTCATTTAATTTGCTTTCCGCAGTATCCTCTTCAATAAAGGCTGTAATTGTATTTGGAAAAAATTTGCAGTTAATCGATCTTTAAATAGCTTAAGAAGCCTTAGTGTCTAAGCTCCTCATTTTTAGACACACCAATGACAAACAAGGAACGGTTGACGTAAACCGCCAAACCTTGTTCATTCCAAAAAAATTACAATCCAAAAGCCTGTTCCACATCAGCTATGACAGCGGCAATAGAATAGGTAAACGAAGAGAAATTGGAGTCGGGCCGATACTTCTTTGCTCAGCTTTTGTTAATTGAAAATAAGTGGCAGTTGTGGAGTTGTTCATCAAAGTTTTTTATTCGCATTGCAATTACTCTTAGTTTGCCCTCTCGGAAGTGGAAGTGTAAACTAAGAGCGACAAAGAACATGGTACAAAACGTACTAAATCACCATACTAAGACGCACATATCTACTCACTTCGGAAAGGAATAATGAAATAGTACAACTACAAATATTTAAAAATAGGGGGGTGTTTTTCAAAACAAAAATAAATCCCCTTTAAATTTCAAAACTAAAGGTTTTGGTTTCATTTAAAATTTTAGTCTAATGGCGGTAATCATTAATTTTGTAAACCACACAAATTTCTAATCAACAAATGCTCACTCTTTTAATAGTCAATAGTTAAGCAAATAGGTTGAAAATCTATCGACAAATTTTAAAATTATCTTTATTGATTTAGATCATTTTTGTTTATCACTATTATTTAAGAACTTTGAACAAAACTTGGTTTCGCTCGTTTCACAGAGTAACAGTATGAGTTTTTTCAATACTGAGTACCTGTTTTCCTTCGCAAAAGCATCTCAAAATCGACATAAATATGGTTAGAAAAATCACACACTTGCTGGTATTCGTAGTTCTATTAATCGTAAATGCTGCATTTGCCCAAGTTGGAATCGACAATCCACTGCCCGACAACAACGCCATATTAGATTTAAAGGCAAGCGACAAAGGCATTCTGATTCCAAGAATGACTACCGTTCAACGGTTTGCCATGATTACATCTTGTTCTCCTTCTTGCCCTGATGGTTTGTTGGTATTCGATACCAATCGAAAAGCATTTTTCTTTTTGAATGTCAATCAATGGTACGCAATGACTCCATTCACCACGCCCGATGCAAGTAGCGGTTCGAATGAAGACATTACTACAGATAATGTGGTGGTGCAAGATGTGGGCATAGGCATTGCACCTACAGCGGGGTACAAATTGCATGTAAATGGTGCAACACGTGTCGAAACAGATTTGTATGTCAACAATAATTTAACAGTACAAACTGGAAATGTTGTGGTAAATACGGGTTCTTTGAATGTAGCTTCATCTATTAGTTCTGGAAGTAGTATTGGTGCAAGTGGTGTTTTGCAAGGCTCTTCGTATGGTGCCACTGGTGGAGCTACATTCAGAAGTGATGGAGCTTCTAATTTTTCAGGGCCAGTACCAAGAGGTGGTATTATCATGTGGAGCGGAAGTGCTTCGAATATTCCGCCAGGTTGGGCAATATGTGATGGATCGAGTGGCACACCAGATTTGAAAGGCAGATTTGTGCTGGGCAATGGAGGTAGATCAGAAGCTACCAGACAATCGAATGGTTCAATTACATTTGGTTCGGCAGTATCGTTTGCAGTAGATGCTACTGGAGGGGCAGATAAAATTATCTTGAGTTCGGGAGAAATGCCTGATCATTCACATTCCGGTACTACCAATACAGATGGTGGGCATAAACATACCATCTATTATTCCAATCTTTCTGCGGGCGGAAGCCCTGAGGGAAATATGGTGAGACATGAAAATACAAATGTAGGAGCTGACGGAAGTACGGAAACCAACAATGGTTCTACTGACGGCACTCATTCACACAGTTTTACCACTTCCAACACTGGAAGTGATTTGCCACACATGAATATGCCTCCTTATTATGTATTAGCCTACATAATGAAACTCTAATACTACTGAATGAACAAATTCTACTACATATTTTCTATTTTCATTTTTTCGCTTTTGGTATCAAACTTTGGTTTTTCCCAAATTGTAGATACTGCGGGCTTTACGATCAAAGGCTCAAGAATCTATATTAATTCGGGCACAAGCTTCTATTTAGATGGTAATTTATATAATATTTCCACTACTTCGCCTTTTGCAGCTACTACAAAGGGCCAAGTATTGAATAACGATACCATGTATGTGGCTGGCAATATCATCAATGGTATTAGCAAGCACGCTTTGTTTTTGTTTGGTGGCACGGTGAGCTTGCGATATGATTTTCCTCAATATTTTGCCAGAGATACCATCAATTTTTACAACCTGGTAATAAATAAGCCAGTCAATAACCTTATTCTACAAAGAAATATTTCTGTAGCCAATCGATTTGAGCTCATCAGAGGTAAGGCCGATATTTTGTCGTCAAATATAGATTTGTTAGATAATGGAAGTATTGTAGGCGAGTCGTTTCAAAACTATATTTTTAGCAACGATGGCTGGATAATTGCCCGAAACAGATTGATAAATCCTGGATTTTCGGGTGATGTCAGTTCTCTGAAACTGGAATTTTACCCCGCTTCTGATAATCTAGGGCTCACTACCATTTACAGAAGAAACAAAATTCAAGACAGTTTGGTGAAAGGAAGCATTCAGCGAATGTACGATGTGTATCCTTCAAATACTGCAAATTCAAATATTGTTTTCAATTATTATGATGGAGAATGGCAGACATTGCCCAACAATCCACAAGAAAGTAAATTTAAGCTTTTCAAATCAAATGACGTAAATGTAGCGCAAAGCCGATTGGCTTCTTGGGCTGTACAGACAGCAAGTGGGGTAAATATCAATGCCAACCAAGTTTCGATGCCAGATTTGCCATTCACCAACACGGGCATTAGGCTGACTGTAGCTGACAATGAATGCGATGCCAACTTTAATTTTGCCTTGCCAACACAGCCTGTTTGGTTTTGTAATGGCGATTTTGTGGTAATAAATGCAGGAACTGGGGCTCAAAATTACAAATGGACAAATGGAGCAACCAGCCAAACCATTACCATTACTGCCGCTAATATCACAGGCATAAAAGACACCTTGGGCGTATTTGCCTATAATTCAGTGGGTTGTGTCAGCTACAAAGAAACTGAAGTAAATGTTTTCCCAAAACCAGTAGCCAATTTCACCACAACTTCGTCTGTATGTGCTGGTTTTCAAGCTTTGTATGGCAATACATCTACCATTTCTTTGCCACATGGCTTGAACTATCTTTGGACATTTGCAGACAATACAACTTCCACATCTATCAATGCAACTAAAATCTATACATCTGATGGAAGTTTTGCAACCAAATTGGTGGCAACTTCGGTGTATGGCTGTAAAGATTCAGTAACCAAAAACTTAATTATTCAACCAAAACCAATAGCAGATTTTTCATTGAGCCAAACCGAGCGATGTCTTGGACAAATCATTAATCTAACAAACAATTCAAACATTGCTACTGGTGCCATTGGGCAAAGTATTTGGACATTTGGCGATGGATTTTCTTCTACACTTTCCGGTGCTAATGCTTTGGATGGCGAATTGAAAGCCTACAGTGCCTCAGGAAATTATACTTTAAAATTGAAAGTAAGATCAAGTGGCAATTGTTTCGATTCTACAACTAGGACCATACAAATACATCCATTGCCAAATGCCAACTTTACGGCAAGTAATTTCATAACTAATTTACCAACCTCATTTTCAAATACTTCTACCATTTCTGCTGGCTATTCGCTCAGTTATTTATGGGATTTTGGTGATGGCTTTGGCACATCTACCAACAATTCTACTTCATATACCTTTTTGGCTTCGGGAGCGTATTCGGTTTCGTTGCAAGCCGAATCGAATAAAAATTGCGTAGCCACAAGAATACAAGTAGTTACAATCACGAGCTTGCCAGTTGCCAATTTTTCTGTTTCTGGTTTGGATGTGTGCGCTAATACCAATCTGGCATTTTTAAATAATTCGACCGTAGATGCTGGTGGATTAAGTTACGCATGGGACTTTGGAGATGGAACTACATCAACACTTATTAACCCAACAAAAAATTATATAAACCCAGGC
>JBJXGB010000086.1:0-3330 GCA_046152935.1 Cytophagales bacterium | reverse complement strand
GCCCACATATTTATGAATTTTTGCGATGAAGGAGCGCGTAATTATCCACCGTGACCAAGATAGGCAGAAAAATAAACTCGCCAAACAGATAACCCGCAAAATTCATAAATATGATGTTAGGCACAGTGGTTTATTTTATTTTGCTTTGCTCAATTAGAAATATAATATTCGTCCCAGATAAATTTAATCCGTATCGTGTTATTTCATCATCCACAATTTGCGGAGTTTGACCTTGTCCATGACCTCCAAGTTTGTTTCTTATAGTTGGAATTCCACTAACAAGTAAATTCTGTAACGATGTAAATTGATTCTGCGTAAATGTTGGAATTAATCCATTTTGAAAGCAAATTTGTATCAGCTTATTTGCAGTATCTGTTTGATTATAAATCCATCCTTTTTCCTTACAAATAATTTTCATTGTGCTTTCAAAAGCTTTCAAACATTCTGAGAGGCACTCTTTATTTCGCCCATGTCTATAATGTTCGTGAGCTTTTAAATATTCTTCATTTGCCCCTTTAAATTTATTATTTCTTAAAAGTGCGATTGTAGGCTTAGTAATTTCTGAATGAGCATATGTAGAATCAACCCTAATAATTTCACTGCCATCGAAAGAATATCCAATGGAATTCTCCTTAAAGCGTTCGTTTAACTCTAAAATTGCTTCATCTGGTTTTATATATATCTCAGTTTGATATGTGTATTCTTGAAAACTTTTTTTTATGATTCTATCAATGTACTTAAATGATATTTCTATAACATCAATAACTTCATCAGTATTTTTCGTTTGTAAAAAGAAGTTTAACACTTGATCCCGATTACTTTCCCTATATCCATTTCCAAGTTCAAAAAGGCCATATTCGCGACATAAAACATCTTTGATGAACTCCCATGCCTTTTGAGCATTTTGACAACCATATCTGTCAATTCCAATTGCGTCTTTAATAATATGAACAATTTGAACTCTGAATTTTGCAGGTATATTGTCATAGATATATATATCTGAGAATTCCCCTCGAAGTCGTTTCTGTCTCTTTGAAAAAAGATCAATTATTGCCATTAGTAATATTGTGATTCTGCTGTGTTACCATTGTGCCTAACGCCCACATATTTATGAATTTTTGCGATGGAGGAGCGCGTAATTGTCCACCGTGACCAAGATAGGCAGAAAAGTAAACTTACCAAACAGATAACCAGCAAAATTCATAAATATGATGTTAAGTGCAGCCATTTTTTTATTGAATCCCCTTTCTATACTTATTTACCTTTAAGAAAAGAGTTAAATCACAAATAATCATAGTAATCCCTGATATTATAGAACAAAACACTTTGATGTTAGACCAAATATTTACGGTCCGCATGTTATAATCTGAGTTAAATCTTGAAATTAAACCGTCAACTACAATGAAACTACTCATGTCATCTCCCTCTGATTGTAATAACATAAAAAATGGGTACATAAATATTGAAACATAAATTTGACCAAAACTATAAATGTAGTTGTTTCGGTACGTATCAATTGTTCTATTAATAGCTACAAAATGAAAAATAGTAATTGGTAGAAGAAAAATTATCCCCAAAGTTACAAGTGACCATCCAGGAACAGTTATTCTCGCTAAAATAGTCAAAAATACAACTAGCAAATTTATGTTCTTTGCTCTTCTACCCATGTCTGCTACTTATAATGGTTCTGACTAACGTTTTCCTAAGTATTTGATAATCATATATTTACCAATTGCAAATCTTCATTAGTTATTGCGAATTTATCAATTTGTTTTCTAATCCTTTTCACTATTCCTAGTTTTCTTTTCTGGTCTAAAAACAAATATCCTTCTGGATTTTGGTATGGTACATTTTTTACCACCATATTCCAAATGATGACTGCCAGTTTTCTGGCTGTGGCACTGATGGCCGATATTCGCCCCTTTCTGAAACTTATCCTGTGAAAGAAGTCTCTAAGCGGTGTAGAATCTTTGAGGTTTCCGATGGCATTGGCCGCATTTCTGAGCGCTATCTTCAGCCTGTTGCTACCCTTGGGTACTTTGCTGGAAAGTACTTTTCCTCCGCTTATTTTATTATTGGGAGCCAGTCTGAGCCATGAGGTGAAGTGTTTGGCTGTTTTGAATTTTCGGATGCCATCTACTCCCACTTCGCTCATCATGGAGAGTACGGTTGAGTAACTCATCCCTTCTATGGCCAACAGATCATTACCTTCAAACATCTGATAGGATTTCAGATTTAGGTCTATTCCGTCAGGGGTGTTTTTGTTGATACGCTTGTGAGGCTTGGCTTCAATATGGTGTTGCTTCTTGTTCTCGTCCTTTTCTATGATTTCACACAGCTTGTGGTCTATTTGGGTATCACAGACGGCTATTTTTTGTTGAAGAAAGTCATATGCTTCCAGTTCTTGTTGCAGGGCAAACAGATAGTCTTTCCGTCCATTACTTTGTAAAGCTGCTGCTATCTCACTTTCACTTTTGCGGCAATTGCCATGCCGCAGTGATGCTAATTTTTGAGGGCTTGTTTCGCCATTGCAAATGGCACGGATGATGAGTAAGCCAGTCAGTCCACAAATGTCATTGACCACTACATCAAGGCGCAGATTGAGCAAACGGAGATACTTCTGCATCTTCTTGGAAGTAGAAGCCGCATTGTGGAGCAGGTTTTCCCTGTGCCGACAATAGGTTCGTAGTTCTTCCGTATCGGGGTCGGGCAGAAAACTCCCTGATAACAACCCCAATGTGTGGAGCTTTTGAATCCATTGGCAGTCTTTTACATCGGTCTTTTTGCCCTTGATATTTTTGGTGAACTTGCCATTGCAGAGCAGCACTTCAAATCCTTTGGCCATTAGCACCGCATAGAGGCTTTGCCAATAGGTGCCCGTGCTTTCCATGGCCACGGTCTTGACTTGTCTTTCTTTGAGCCAATGGGCAAGTTCAAATAGTTGGTGGTTATAAACACCAAACTCACTGATGTCATTTTCAGTCTGGCCTACGGCTACCCAGTGGGAGCGGCTGCCTACATCAATTCCGGCAGCATGGGGATGGACAACTTCCATCGAAACGGTGTTTTCTTCCATAACAAACAAATTAAAGCGTGAAACAAAATGCGCTTTGGAGATGTGCTTTTGGCAAAGAAAATATTCTGAACGGGGTTTCACCAAAAGGTGAACCGCCACTGAAGTCACAGCAAACATCTCAAGCCAGGATGGCACCCGTGCTTTGAAGCAACAGTTTTAAAATCGGCTTTTCAAAGAGCTCCCAAATTTAAGAAAAGTATGAGTACGATGTCTCACGTTAGCTTAAGAAGTCAATGCTTCGGTATAGGGGGGAT
>JBJXGB010000069.1:0-3387 GCA_046152935.1 Cytophagales bacterium | reverse complement strand
TATCTTAACTTAGGCTAAATCAGTCCTACAAATGGGGTACACCGTACACCGTAATGCACACTATCCTTTTGACCTTTTAAATAGTATAGTTTTACACCCATGTAATTATTAGGAATACTATCAAATACTTTACCATTTTCATCTACAACAAGAACATTATTGTAATCTTTAAAGGTTATAGTACTATATTTACTACAACTACATATTATTAAAACACCTATTACTGACATTGCTTTTTTCATTTTCTAATTTTTTAAACTGTTCTAATTACTATTGCATAAATATTTCCACGTATTTTATAATAACCTATACCTATTATAGTATCATCACTAAAAGGCAAATACATACCCATTAAATGTTTTCTATGACCATAATCATCACTTAGATTATTGTCATCAGGAGTATCAAGTATTAATTCTCTCAAACATCTGTACATATTTCCTAAATATATACTTTCATTATTAGGGTCATTAAAATCATGTTCAAATTCATAACTAATATGCTTTGCCCATTTAAAACAATCTTTACTTAATTCTGTACTAAATTTTAATTTGTGAATCGGTTTTAATTTACTTCATTGTGGATCACGAGCTATTAAATATTTTTCAGTACATTTTTTAATAGGATTTGTTCGATAAGCATTTAATTCATCTAAGATAAATTTTTGAATGACATCTTGACCAAAACAAGAAGGAGAAATAAGTAATAAGAAGTATATAATTCCAGTTTTCATCTAAGCGCTATTTAAAGGTGAAAATATATTCAGTTTGTAGTTCAAAGTTTCTGTAACGAACTGTTTGATATTGTTTGTAAAAATACAGTCTTTATGAACTGAATGCAGACTTCTGCAACCTTGCAGGGTGAAAAAAATAATTAGAATTTCATATTTGGTTTCTTAAACTTGCTAAAAATTAATCCAGAACATTTAATTATTCAGAGACAAGGAAGTCGGAAGCCATTCGACCAGCGATCGATTCAAGATGATTTGTTTAGGTTCTCCTCTTTGCCCGGTAATAAAATAATGCTCCGCTATTTTTTCGTCAAAATGCTTTACAAATGCTTCTTTGATTCTGGAGCATTTTTCGTTTATAGAGTTATTGGTTGGGTTTGTCATTTCTTTAATGCTTTGTTGCATCTGACTCCATTCTTCTTTGTTGGAAAGTAGCTTGTAAATTTCTAGCAATTCAGTCCTGTATTTTGCCAATTCCTTCAACAAAATGCCTTCAGGATGCCTTAAAAACAAGAAAAACAATGCTTTAGGCAATGGAGTAAGGTGTATTTTTAGGTTGTTGAAATCGGGAAGCATAATGTCAAAATTTTGAGTAACTTGTAATCTGCTTGGCTTTGCAAGATATGACGGTGTAGTCAAATCTTTGGATCGTAACTCTGGCAAGGTTATTAAAATACTATTCAGAAGTAGCTTAATATGGCCTTTAGCTTTAAGTTGACGTATTTTATCTTGTATTTCTTCGTTAATTCGGTGCGATTCGTGATCGAAGCAGTAATCTGCAAAGTCTTCTACACGATCGATATCCTTAATATTGTAATCAGAAGGACAATAAGAGACATCAGAATACTTGAAAGTGAGGCGTTTTACATATTCTTTTAAGAAAAGTTCAGTTTCGTAAACTGTAGAAAATGAAATTTTTTGATATTCGAAAACTATAGGTGTTTCGAAATCAAATTCTCGATTGGTACACCTGAAGAATGCAGCACCTCTTTGGCCTTCATATCCTAAGCTATCAAGAACAAAATTAGAAAAGCTAGCAGTTGTGGTTTGTGACTTGGCTTCCAGAACTTTTTGAAATTCGGTGGCAGATAAATTGGGGAGTTGGTAGCTTAGTAATTGTTCAAATAAACCATTCTGGTTTTGGATTTGTACGATATGGGGAATATAGATGAATTTCAGATTTGGCTTGTTATACTGATCGGTAATAGCATCGAATATGGATTGAATTCGGTCAATATTTTGTAAAATGTAGGAGTTGATTTCGGGATGATATTTGTCTTCAAAATAATATATCTCTTCGTAGCTGAATGGGGTGTTTTCCTCAAAAATTTCTATCAAGTCCGGTAGGTGGTGGTATCTCATTTACTTTAGGGTAAAATTGGTTTATCTACAATCATTGAGCAGCAAGATTTTCAAATAATCAGAGTTTGTTAAAGTATAGTTTTAAATACCCGAACAACTCTTGTCCAACTATTTTGCCATTCACCAGTTCTGTTGTCCTGTGAAAAAATTATTTGTCTGTCTCTAAAACTCCGAACGAAATTGTCAATTTTATTCGTTTTAAAGTCTGTAATGAAAGGGCTACAACAAATAAAATAGTTCAACCCTTTTTGAGATTCCTTAATAAGTTCAATTAAATTACTTTGAGAATAATAACTGTCGTCAATATCTAAAACATTTGAAAGCAAATGAATTTTTATTGTATTTGCATCTGTGCGTAAATCTTGCAATTCCAATCCGTCAAAGGATTTGCAAATTGTTTTTGCAGTTTCCAACGAATGAAAAGATGTTAAGTGCAATGCTGCTCTTTTTATGGACAAAAGAGAGGGTTCAATCAAAGTAATTCTCGAAATCGATATTTCAATTTCGTTGCTTTTCAAATAGTCGCAAAGAACTAACGATGCTAAACCTTGACCGCAACCCCAATCAATTACTTCAGTTACCTGATTGATTTCTGCGAATGGAAATTCATCAAAGCAGGATTCTAATTTTGCTTTGTGCATTTTTCCATACCGCAATAAATAAACGTACAATTCATTTTCGTCTCGTAATGGGTTAACTCCTCTACCTGACAAATGTGTTTCAATTCCTCGGCATTTACTTACAGCAATATTTCTTATGGCATCAAATGTGAGTTCAAGATTTTCTAAAGAGGCGGAATAATCAGTATTTGATTCAATTAGATATTCTGCTTCTACCCTTAAAACTTCCTCAAGCCTGTATTGCCTTTTATAAACTTCGTCAATTAAAGTATGAATTGACTGATAAGCTGAATCAGCATCTGCAATGTCTATTTCTAAAAGTTTTGTTAGGTATTCACTTTGCAGAAATTCAAAAGTTGAATTGGTTCTTGCATCAACCAATTTGTTTTTGATTGCTTTTGAATATTCAAGAGTAGTATCATAGACAACTTTAGCGTAGTAGTTTAAAAAAGTAACTATAACATCCTTGTCAGTATCTTCTTCCGATTCAAGCGAAGATTCAAGGAAAGAGCAGATGTCATTAAAACGATTAACGTAATCATCATTAATGCGAATATTTATACGGTGTACCCCATTTGTAGGACTGATTTAGCCTAAGTTAAGATAGGCATTGAAATGTTAGTTTGCTTGTGTGTGGGTAACTTTTTAGCCCCTTAAAAGGCTAAAAAAAGTTAT
>JBJXGB010000064.1:0-13649 GCA_046152935.1 Cytophagales bacterium | reverse complement strand
AAATCAATCATGCTTTATGTTTAGATTTTGAAGCCAAGATATTTTGATTTATTTAAATGATCTTACGTATTTGACATACAAAAAATTTTAATTACACACTTGATAAAAAAGCTCTTCAAATATGATTGAAGGGCTTTTTTGTTTTTTTATAAGTGGAAGGGAAAAACTATTTGCTGTGATATCTAATAAAGAATGTTACACTATGACGAATATTTATTTTTTACCATAACTTCGCAAAAATTACACCAATCTGTGAAGCACATTTTTTTTATTCTACTACATATATTTGGTACTTTTTTGTCGTTTTCGCAAACTCCCATTACAATTCGGGAATCAATAACAAGATCAAAAAGCAATAACCCTTATTTAAAGACGCAAAGGCTAGAAACCAATGTGAGGCAATCTGATATTACTTCCGCTAAACTTAGATTAAACCCTGATTTTCAAGCACAAATATACATGGTACCTTCTTCTCGCTATTGGGCTGAGAATACGGGACTTCTAAGCAATCAAAACACCCAAACTTGGTACCAGATTGGGATGCCCTTTCGATTAAAACCAATTCGAAAATTAGCTACTGATGTTGCCAGAAAAAACCTGACTTACACAGAAAAAAATATTTCGGAATTCGAAAGAAATTTAGTGTTTGATGTTTCAAACCTTTGGCTTGAAAATTGGTCGCTCAAGGTAAATATGGGAATTTTAGAACAGGCAAAATTAAATGTAGACACACTTATTCAAATCAATGAAAATCGCCTAAAAAACCAAGTGATTACGGTTTCAGAGCTCATTCGAACCCAGGTGCTTTCAGAACAGTATGCTTTAGAGCTTCGAAATATTGAACAGGAATATAAAAATCAAAACAGACTATTAAGTGTAGTGACAGGAAGTACAGATAGTGTGACTATAGACCCAAATGATTCATTTGTGTTTGAACAACCACTAAAACCCTTGGATTCATTGATTCAAATGGCGCTCCTCACTAGGACGGATTTGCAAGCCGCTCAAACCAGTACTTCGGTAGCCAAAAGCAATGTAGATTTGCAAAAGGCTTTGGCTTTTCCTAATCTTTACGGAGCCACATTTTTTAATCCACAAAATGCTGTGCCTTATATCGGATTTATGGCAGGTATACAAGTTCCCGTTTTTGATAGAAACCAAGGTGGAATAGAACGCTCAGAAGCATTGGTAAAACAAACAGAAAGCAATGTTGGTGCCATAAGAACAACCATAGAAACGGAAGTGAAAAACGCTTTTGCTGCCTACACCATCAGAAAAGGCAATCTTCAAAGATTTCAATACATAATGACACAATCTGAAACTGTGTTAAATACGGTCAAATACAAATATTTGAAAGGAAATACGACCATTATTGATTTTCTGGAGGCACAACGGACTGCATTGGAAACAAAAAAGATGTACTACGATGAAGTATTGGCCTACAGAAAAAGTAATCTGCTGTTGCTGTACACCACAGGTATGATAAATGATTTATAAATTCAAACCCATGCGACACCTATTAATATGCACACTTCTTTTTTTTGTATTCTCTTGTAAAAAATCAGAGAATACCCAGTTAAAAAAACCAGAGGATTACAAGCCAGAAGTGTTAGATAACGGTGAAACGATTGTTTTTAAAACCTATAATTCACATTTCAAAACAGTGGTTATCAACAAGAACTCGGTAATGGGCAGTTATATAGCGCCTGCTACTATTGTTGCCAGTATCTTAAAGCCGTCTCGAGCCGAAGCCAGCATTATTATTCTGTTTGAAAAAGAAGAATTGAACATGTTGTACACTTCTTACTTATCGAGTATCGCCCATTACAAAAAAGACACAGACTATTTGCGAAGAGTGCAGGATATGTACGAGCACCAAGCCACTACTGGCGCGGAATTAAGAGAAGCTGAAACAGGAGTAACAGATGCAGCCACTGAACTTGCTGAAAAAGAAGGTAGATTTAGAATGCTGGGTTTTGATCCTCAAGAATTAAACAAAGGCAAACCAGGATTTGTGTGGTTGATGTCTGATGTTTCTGAAAGTGTACTGAACAGTTTGGGTAAAGGGCAAAATTGCTCTATTGAATTTACATCATATCCCGGTCAGGAGTTTATTGGAAAAATAGATGCCCTTGGAGAAGTACTCGATCCTGCAACGCGTACGCTTAATGTTCGAATCGTGTTGCCCAACAAAACTGGAATATTCAGATCTGGTATGTACGCAAGGGTTCGTTTCAATTTGGGCATCAAAAATGCACTTGCGGTGCCTGCCACTTCTATTATTTCTGTACAGGGCAAAAACTACTTGTTTAAAAAGAAAGGAAATGTAGTGAAGAGAGTGGCTGTGGTTACTGAAAGTCAGATTGGCGACAATATGGTGGTTTTCAAAGGCTTAGCAGTTGGAGATACGGTAATAAGCGAAGGAGCTATGTTGTTGAAGGGATTAAGTTTTGGCTATTAGTTGCTAGGTGTCTGTGTTCAGGTGATAGGTAGGAGGTGTTAGTGTGAAGAAGTACTGATAAATAAAGCATTTAAGTCTTGTAAAAATAAAAAATAAATAGCACTAAATCGCTATCAAATATAGGTTCTAGATCGAATGGCGTATGCTAACCCTGAGCCTTGATACCATAAACCCAAAATCACAGCTATGCAAAATTTTAGAGATTTAAAGGTATGGGAAAAAGGACACGCTTTTACCTTAAAAATTTACAGCATAACACAATTGTTTCCTAAAGAGGAATTATATGCACTAACATCTCAACTCAGACGATCTTCTTATTCTGTGCCAATGAATATAGCAGAAGGAATTGCTAGAAATACAGATGCGGATACGTTGAGGTTTTTAATTATATCTTTTTCATCAGCTCAAGAATCTGAATATACACTTTTGCTCTGTAAGGATTTAGGTTATATTACATTAGAGAAATACCAAGGTTTAGAAAAGGAAGTGATTGAAATTAAACTAATGCTTAGCGGCTTAATCAAAAAAATTAAAATGAGAATAGGGAAGTCGGATTCAGGTATTAGGTAACAGATTTCAGAGAAAAAGAGCTACGTAAAATACAACTGCTGTTAATATGTGGAAAGATCATGCCGATTTTCGTTGGTTCTAAGTGCTGAACACCGAAACCTGAAACTTAAAAAAAACTGAAACCTGATACCTAAAAACTGAAACCTGGTACCTAAAACACAGACAACTCCCTGATGATCGACAAAATAATATCCTTCTCTCTCAAGCATTTTGTAATAATCATTCTCAGTACTGTATTCGTATTGGGTTTAGGCTTGTGGGTATATACACTTCTGAAAATAGAAGCTTATCCAGATATTTCCGATACCAATGTAATCGTTATTACATCTTACGAAGGCCGTGCAGCCGAAGAAGTTGAGCAACAAGTTACAATCCCTCTCGAACGTGCCTTAAACAATGTTCCTGGTGTGTTGGATAGAAGATCAAGAACAATTTTTGGTCTATCTGTGGTACAGCTTACGTTTCAAGAAAGCGTTACCGATTTTTATGCAAGACAATATGTAGCTGAAAAATTGCAATATGCAGAACTGCCAGAAGGTGTTACTCCCGAACTCGGCCCATTAACTTCCCCAACTGGCGAAGTTTACCGCTATGTTTTGCAGGGAAATGAAAATTTCACACCCATGGAAATTCGTACTTTGAATGATTGGACGATTCGCCCCAAGTTGTTGCAAGTGCCCGGAATAGCAGATATTAGCACTTTTGGCGGGCCTATCCGTCAGTATCAAGTATTGACCAGCCCTGAAAGAATGCGCAAATACAACATGACTGTCAAACAGCTCATTGATGCCATTGAAGAAAACAATCTTAACACAGGTGGAAATATAATTGAGCGTGGCGGACAAGGATTTGCGGTGCGTGGCATTGGAGCTATAAAAAGCTTGCGCGATCTGGAGAATATAGTGCTTACAGCTACTGATGGAGTGCCTATATTTTTAAGAGATGTGGCAAGTGTTGAAATTGCACCTCCAAATCCTTCTGGTATTATGGGATATTCCATTCCCGACAGTAACATCAATGTAAATTCAGGCACTGAAGGCATTATTCTTTTGAAAAGAGGTGAGAATGCCAATGATGTACTTAAAGCATTGAACGCTAAGATTGAAGATGTGCGAAAAGAACTTCCCAAAGGAATGAAAATCCATATTTTGTACGATCGTTCGAGTCTAATTAACTATACCTTGGACACCGTTTCGCACACATTAATGGAAGGGATAACTATTGTGGTTATTATCCTGATATTGTTTTTGGGAAGCTTCCGTTCTGCATTAGTGGTGGCATTAACCATCCCTATTTCATTGCTTTTTGCTTTCATAATGATGAAAATAACTGGTATTCCGGCCAATCTACTTTCATTGGGAGCAATCGATTTCGGAATAATAGTAGATGGCGCCTGTATTATGGTCGAACATTTGATACGAACCATTAAAGAAGCAAAGCAAAAAGAGAGAAAAAAAGGGATGTTTCATTTTGCGGAGCATTCTGCAAAGGAAATTGGAAAAGAAATATTCTTTTCAGTAACAATCATTATTTTGGCCTATTTACCACTTTTCACCCTTCAACGGGTGGAAGGCAAGCTTTTTTCTCCGATGGCTTATACTTTGTCGTTCGCCATTTTGGGATCAATGTTATGTGCTTTGACAATTATCCCTGTATTAATTTCATTTGTGTACAAAAAGCGATTTGAAAATTTAGAATACGATTTCAAAGCCCAAAGAAATTTTTTATTCAGCTTCATCGGTAAGATTTTTAAACCAGAAAATAAATCTGCCAAAGTAGAAATAAAATATCGTTACAATTGGTATCAATCATTCTTAAACACTTTTTTAAATATTCCTTATTCAGGAATTGCTTTAACCATCGTGGTGATACTCAGTTGTGGATTTTTAGCCATGCGTATGGGATCTGAATTCCTTCCGCCTTTAGATGAAGGTTCGATATTTTTAAGATGCAACCAGCCTTCTGGCATATCTATTCGTGAAAGTGCCAAAATTGCTCCTGCAATTCGGAAGATTATTTGCCATCACCCGCAAGTAAAAAATGTATTTACCCAAACGGGGCGAAATGATGATGGAACTGATCCGTTTGGAGCGAATAGAACTGAAATATTGGTCGATTTGAAACCTTATGACGAATGGGTAAATGACACTTCAAAAGTAGATTTGACTTTGATAATAAAGACAGAACTAGAAGCCCAATTTCCTGGGGCTTATTTCTCTTACGGTCAGCCCATTATCGATCAGGTGACGGAAATAGTGAACGGCAGCGCAGCCGATTTGGCGGTGACGGTTGCTTACGATAGCCTACCGCGAACTAGGCAGGTGGCTGAACAGATTGCAGCAATGGTAAAAAAACTGCCAGGTGCAAGTGAAGTTGGCATCGAACAAGAAGGACCACAGGCGCAAATTGTGGTGGATATTAAAAGAGAAAATGCAGCCAGATATGGCATAAATATAAGTGATATTCAGTTGATGATTGAAGCCGCCATCGGTGGAAAAGTAATCAGTACAGTGTACGAAGGCACCAAGCGTTTCGATCTTGTCATCCGTTTTCTACCAGAAAATAGAAATACAATTGATGCTATTAAAAAATTATTAGTTCCTTCTGCCAACGGTTCGCGTGTGCCAATGAGTGAATTGGCGGAAATAAAAATGATCGATGGGCAAACCAATATTTACCGAGTAGAAGGCAAAAGAATCATCACCGTCCGCAGCAATATCAGAGGGCGTGATCAGGCTGGGTTCGCTGCTGAAGTGAGTGAAAAAATTGAGCAACTCAATATTCCTAACGATGTAAAAATTGGGCTTGGTGGGCAATTTGAAAATCTGACAAGGGCAAGCAAACAATTATCAATCGTAATTCCGCTTACATTATTAATTATTGGCATTGTACTTTACTTTATGTATCGCAATATTTCTGATACTTTATTGACCATTCTTTGCCTTCCTTTTGGAATTTTAGGTGGGATTTCTGCATTATTAATCAGAGGCTATTATTTTAATGTGTCGGCTGGGGTTGGGTTTGTCTCCTTATTTGGGGTTGCCGTCATGGCTGGTGTGCTATTGGTTTCTGCTTATAACAGAGCTTTGAAAAACGAATTGCCTAGGTTAATAAAAGAAAAAGATATTCCTTTTGCACGATTAAATCTTAAAAAGATCATAATCAACATCTCAAATGAACAAATCAGACCTATTTTGATGATGATAACCGTAGCGATGATAGGTTTGTTGCCCGCAGCCACAAGCAATGGCATCGGTTCAGATATTCAAAGGCCTTTATCCACAGTTATCATTGGCGGATTAATAAGCTGCTTAGTCCTAATTCCATTATTGTTGCCAAATGTGTATTATCGGTTTACCGCAAGAAGGCTGAAGGGTAAGGAAGATTAGAGAGTTGAATAAATTTTTTGTGGATCAAGAAAAATTCAGTTGCATCATTGTTCTCTCATCAAAAAGCCCCATAAATTTTTATTTATGGGGCTTTTTACGTCTAAACTCATTTTTTGCTACCATCCAATAGCGTAAAATGCCTCTCGTCCATCGGGATATATGCCTTCAATTAGCACGCCTCCATTTTTATTTTGCAACGCTTTGGCAATTTCAACGGCCGATTTCATAGGTTGTTTGTCGATCGCTAAAATGATAAAACCATTTTTGGCACCAGCTTCTTTCAATTTGCCATCCAAAAGTTTAGTTACCTTTACCCCAAACTCAAGCCTCAAATTTTCTTTGTCAGCTTTCGATAATTCACCAAGTTCAACACCCAAATCTTCAAATGCTTGAACAGTGGCATCTTTTACCTCTTTTATAGTACCTCTTTTGTTTTTCAAAGTCACCACTATTATTTTGGTAGTATTTTCTCTCGATACCAACACTTTTACTTTATCGCCAGGCCTGTGCTGCCCTACCACCTCCTGCAATTCAGCAGATGATCCTACTTCTAAATCGTCTATTTTTAAGATTACATCATTTTCTTTAATGCCGGCTTCTTGTGCTGCACTACCTTCGTTTACTCCACTAATATAAACTCCTTTTATTTGGTTCAATTTTTTCTCTTTCACCAATTCGGCTGTTACATCAGCGATCATTACACCCAATAAAGCCCTTTGTACTTCGCCATGGTTTAATAAATCGTCCATTACTTTTTTTACCAAAGTTACAGGTACTGCAAAAGAATAACCAGCATAAGCACCTGTGGTAGAGGCAATTGCAGTGTTAATGCCTATCAATTCGCCACGCAAATTTACTAATGCACCACCGCTATTGCCTGGATTTACTGCTGCATCGGTTTGAATAAATGATTCGATGGCATAATTTGTATTTCCCCTCAATAAGTTGATGTTTCGACCCTTAGCACTTACAATTCCAGCCGTAATTGTTGAAGTCAAGTCGAACGGATTGCCACAAGCAAGTACCCATTCTCCAATTTTAATCTTTTCTGAATTGCCATACTTGGCAAAAGGAAGGTCTTTTTCTTCAATTTTTAAAAGTGCTAAATCAGTTTCGGGGTCGCGACCGACCAATTTGGCAGTATAGGTTCGTTTGTCATTGAGCACTATTTGAATGCTACTTGCCCCATCAATTACATGATTGTTTGTTACGATATAGCCATCATCTGAAATAACTACGCCTGATCCGGAAGACTGCTGTGGCTGCGGTGGACCAAAATTTTGACCTGGTTCTTCAAAAAAGAATTTGAAAAATGGATCGTTCATGTGTGGATTATTAGGCATGCCATTTACGGCTTTCGCCTCGTACATACATTTTACATGCACTACCGTAGGGCGAACGATGTTAGATGCCGATACAAAATTCAAACCTTCGGGCACCACCACGCCATTTGTATCTTTATCAAAATAGCGAGCAAATATTGCATTTTGATTGCCCTCAAAGGTTTGCAACGACTTTGGTTCTAAAAATAACTTGTAACCTCCAAGTGAGATGACGCCACCAAAAAAGGAAGAAATTAATAGCGAAATGAATAATTTACTTGTTTTCATATTTGGGTTGCTGATGGGAGAATTAATGTGTTCAATTGAAAAAACGAAATCTCAATTGTTTTATTATTTAACTTCACGATTGACGATTCCGTTTAAAAAAAAATAAAAAAGCCAGCTACAGTTTTTTTGCAGTAGCTGGCTCAGTATTACTTCACCTCAATTTTGGCTTTTAATATTTTGGCGGCATCTTTTGGAACACTTATTTTCAGTATTCCATTGATGTATTCAGCTTCAATATTGGCAGTATCAGCGTTTGCTGGTAATTTGAATGAACGGCTAAAACTACCATACTTCGTTTCTACGGCATGATAAGTTTTAGATTTATCTTCATTTAAGAATTTTCTTTCGCCACTTACCACCAATAAACCTTCAGCTACTTCAATATTGAAGTCTGATTTGTTTAAGCCTGGCACGGCAGCATGAATTTCAAAAGCTTTTTCTGTCTCTACAAAATCTACATCGGGCAGAAATTTGTAGTAGCGATTTTCGTTGGCCACTTCACTGAAAAAACGGTCGAACAAATTAGAAAATGGTTTTTGTGCTTCGGAATTATAACGAACAAGTGTCATTTTTTTATGGTTTTAAGTGAAACAATCATTTGATAACTATTTCAATAAAAACCATTCCAAAAGGCAAAACCACAACTATTTACGCCATATTGGCATTTTTGTTGTGGTTTTGGTAAATGAAAGCTGCCATTACGGCACAAGGACGTGTTTTGGAGCTTCTATTTTGGTTGTCAATATGTAGAATGAAAATTTGGGATCTACTTTCAAAAATTGGTATTGCAGTTTGTGACCAGATTGTCTGGCAATATCGATCACGCCCAAGCCGGCACCACTTTTTTCTGATAATTGGGTAGATTGAAGTTTTGTTTTGTACAGTCGTGCCAGATCTTCTTTCTCAAGGCTGTTTACATAAGCAATTTTGGCTTCTAGAATAGGCACTTCATCGTTCTTGATAAAATTTCCTGTCACTAGAAAATAGCCATCTGGGTCTTTTCCGATCACAAAAATACCATCATTCATCCAATCGTTTGGTTTTTCGATTTCATCAGCATGTTTGCATATATTTTGCAGACATTCTACCATCACGTTAAAAACCTTCTTTTTTATTGGTTGGTCTTCATCGAGCTGGTTCATTCTTTGCTCGGTAAGCGCGAGAATGTTTTTGGTAAGGCTTTGAGTAAAGCCACCTTCAAACGCTAGAATGATCTTTTTTTTCTGCAAAACAGAGTGCAACCAATGCACGTGATTTAATCCACCTTCAATTTTAGTATTTGATATTCCCATTTAATAATAAATTCAATTGCTAAAATAAGACAAAAAAGGTTTTTGTAATGATACGAAAAATATAGAAAATCTTCCAACATAAAGTAATTTTTAGTTGATCGTAAACTAAAAATAGAGTACTTGTAAGGCGAATCAAAAGTTTTTTTTAAACATCAACGCTGGAAAATAATATATTTTAATGGAATTCGTGAAATACTCGGTAATATTATATCCTTGAATATCAATAATTTAGTGCAAAAAGAACTCGTTTTGTCGATGGATTACCAGTGTAAACGCAGAGGCCATTTTCTTCTTTAGCATCAATAGGAATACATCTAATAGTCGCCTTCGTTTCATCTTTTATTTTTTCTTCTGTTTCTGATGTTCCATCCCAATGGGCAGAAATGAACCCACCTTTTGAGTTCAAAACATCTTTAAATTCTGACCAACTCTTTACTTGCGTTGTATTTTGGGTTCTAAAATCAAATGCTTTTTGGTAAATATTGGTCTGTATTGCTTCCAACAATTGAGGTATTTCTACCTCGAGAGCAGCATTGCTGATGGTAGATTTGGTTTTTGTGTCTCTTCGAGCCACTTCTACAGTTTCATTTTCAATATCTCTAGGGCCAATGGCAATGCGAAGCGGCACACCTTTTAGTTCATAATCTGCAAATTTCCAACCTGGTGTTTGCGTATCACGATCATCATATTTTACAGATATTCCTTGTTTTTGTAGGCTTTTCTTGATTGCAATTGCTTTCTCTGAAATGGAAGCTTTTTGCTCGTCTGTTTTGTAAATGGGCACGATCACCACTTGTATCGGTGCTAATTTTGGTGGCAATACTAACCCTTCATCATCGGAATGTGCCATTATCAAAGCACCCATCAATCGAGTAGACACGCCCCACGATGTGCCCCACACGTATTCTTGTTTATTTTCTTTGGTAAGAAATTTAACTTCAAAAGCTTTAGCAAAATTTTGACCTAAAAAATGAGAAGTGCCAGCTTGAAGCGCCTTTCCGTCTTGCATTAGTGCTTCGATGCAATAGGTGTCTAAAGCACCCGCAAATCGTTCATTGGGTGTTTTTACGCCTTTTACAACAGGCAAAGCCATGAAATTTTCAGCAAAATCTGCATATATTTCAAGCATTTGTTTGGTCTCTGCGATGGCCTCTTCTGACGTAGCATGGGCTGTATGGCCTTCTTGCCACAAAAACTCTGTTGTGCGTAAAAACAAACGGGTTCGCATTTCCCATCGCACCACATTGGCCCATTGATTTATGAGAAGAGGCAGATCGCGGTACGATTGTATCCAGTTTTTGTATGTGCTCCAAATTACCGTTTCAGATGTAGGCCTTACGATCAATTCTTCTTCCAACTTAGCCTCTGGATCTACAATTACACCCCCTTTTCCATCAGATTTCAAGCGATAATGGGTGACTACAGCGCACTCTTTAGCAAAACCATCAACATGGCTTGCTTCTTTGCTCAAGTATGATTTTGGTATGAAAAGCGGAAAATAGGCATTTGAGTGTCCAGTTTCTTTAAACATGGCGTCAAGGGCTTGTTGCATTTTTTCCCAAATCGAATAGCCATACGGTTTGATAACCATACAGCCACGAACGGCTGAATTTTCGGCCAGATCTGCCGTTTTTACCAATTCATTGTACCAAGCTGAGTAGTCTTCGCTGCGTTTTGGGAGCTTTGCCATTTATTTATTTGAATTTATTATCTTTATTGAAAAGTGTTGATTTTTGTTTAGAAAAGTGCAAATGTAAACGTTATAGGCTGATTTTCAATTGGCTAGTGTTGAAAATGCGTATTTTTGGCGATTATGATCACAAAAAAGGAGCATATCGAGTTTTGGATGAATATTGCCGATAAAAATTGGGAAACCGCTTTATTCAATTACAATGGCAAGCAGTTTGCGATGACTTTATTTATGTTCAATTTAGAGGTCGAAAAATTGATTGAAGCACATTGAGTTAACGACAATGTAGTAAATACACTGGCTTGAAGCCACGATTTAAAATTTTTGGTGAGTGAAATGGAATTGGATATGGCTATATAATCTTATGATTTTCTTGCAGTGATCGCAGATTGGAAAATCTCTGCAACGTATCCAGACTATAAAATAAAATTGCATCAGATGGCGACAGAAAATTATGCGAAAGAGCAACTAGAAAAGGTAATTGAGTTGAAAAAATGGGTACTAGAAAGGCTTTAGAAAATACGATTCATGTTTTTTTTAATTTACTTAAAATCAGATGGTTATACTCCAGAGAAGTTATATTATTTGGGTCTCATGCCAAAGTAAATCCCAAAAACGAAAGTGATATAGATTTGGCAGTATGGGATGCTAAATTGCACGGAATAAAAAGTATAGATTTGTTGCCAATATTACCTTTGTTAAGGAAATATCCAAAATTGGACCTACATTTTTTTCACCCAACAATTTTCGGCCCATTTGAAGAAGAAGTATTGAGAACTGGTTTTGCATATAAAGTAGAAAAATGCTAAATATAGTAGAAATAAATCATGTATCGATTTGGGTAAAAAGTGTGCCTGAAAGCGTAAATTTTTATGCTAATGTATTGGAAATGAGGCAATTGCATATCAGGCCAAATTTTGATTTTGAAGGCGCATGGTTTGCGATAGGAGAGCGCCAACAATTGCACATTTTAGAAGGCAGAAATGATGAGGTTTCGCACTCGAGCTCGCGAAGAAATCATTTTGCACTGCAAGTAAGATCGATTGAAGAAGCTGAAGATTTTTTGAAAACAAAGAACATAGCGTATAAAGGACCAAAAGCTCGACCAGACGGAGTGATGCAAATTTTCATTCAAGACCCAGACGGCTATTGGATAGAGTTCACAGAACTGTAGCTCTTGACAAAAGAAACTCAAAGCAATTCTCTAGCAAAACTCATTGCTACATGTTGACAATCGCGTAATACAATGGCATCCCAATTGTGATATTAAAAGGGAAAGTAATGCCCAAAGCCATAGGAATATACAGGCCAGGATCGGCTTTTGGTGCTGCTAAACGCATAGCGGCAGGCACTGCAATATACGAAGCACTGGCGGCCAAAATGGCAAAAATAAACCGATTTCCTGTGTTTTCAGTTATAAATTGGCTTGTAAACGCCACAATGCTACCGTTTATAGCTGGAGTAATGAGAGCAAAAAACGTGAGAAAAAGTCCATATTCGCGAAATGCTGAAAATCTTTGGGCCGTTACCATTCCCATTTCTAGCAGAAAAATTGACAAAAACCCCTTAAAAATGTCAGTTGTGAATGGCTTTATGCCTTCTGCTTGCTTTGAATCTGCAATGAGCCCAATTATCAAACTTCCTAAAATCATAATTACACTGCCATTTGTAAACGAATGTTGGATGATAGATTTAAAACTGCCTTTCGAATCGCCTTCTTTATCAAATCGCCTCATTAAAAATACGCCAACTATGATGGCTGGAGATTCCATCAATGCCATTACAGCTACCATATGGCCACCAAAAGGGATTTTTTGAGCTTCTAGGAAAGAAATTGCCGACACAAATGTAACAGCACTCACCGAGCCATAAGTAGCGGCAACAGCCCCAGCATCGCTGATGTTCATTTTTCGTTTGAGAATAAAGAAAGTATATAATGGGATAAATGATGCGATTGCTAAGCCAAACAAGATGGAATAAAATATTTCATTACTGAACGTGCTGTTGGCCAATTCTTGACCGCCTTTGAAACCAATGGCGAAGAGTAAGTAGAGTGAAATGAATTTGCTCGAGGCTTTGGGGATTTCTAAATCACTTTTAATGGTACACGCTATTATTCCCAATAAAAAGAAAAGAAGTGTTGGATTGGTAAGGTTTGAAATGATTATTTGAAAATTCATGTTGTCAATTTCGTCAAAAAATAAGTAATAGAATTATCAATTTGACTCTACTAAGTCTTGATGGTGTGGCCTCTGATCAAAGAATCAAACGAGTCATTGGCTTGCGTAATGGGCAAAGAATAGATAGGAACATTTGGGCCATATTCTTCTTTTACAAATACTTCTATCGAGGAAAATAGCAAAGATTTAGACTGAGCAGTTATCACAGAATTTGTGCTTTCCACTATGTTTCCGTCTTCTATTCTATAAGATATATTGTTCATATCGATAGATGCATTCGCTACAAGCCCAAATTTGAGCAAATTATCGACCAATATTTTTGCTTCATTCGATTTTTCGAGGTAGATAATTACGTTTACCATTGTTTATTTAATTTTTTTAAATTCTATTGAAAAAGTTGTATTTCAGCCTCTTCTGCTGAAAGAGTGCTACTTATTTCATGAAGTTGATCTTGGGT
>JBJXGB010000062.1:0-5325 GCA_046152935.1 Cytophagales bacterium | reverse complement strand
GCCATTTGAGCTGTCGCATCTTGCATAGCCACACGATCTGGTGCAAAATCTACATAATCAACGCCTCTTGTAAATGCTTTTGTTTCCGCATCCCACAAATGGGCATATAGTATTTTTTCGGTGTAGGTGAGCGGTTTGCCAACCACTTTTCTTGCTGCATCTACTTTCGTTCCAAAGTTTGCGTACAGCTTCTTGATCATTTCTATGTCGTATGCCATTTTACTTATTGTTTATTAGAAAAGTTTAGAGTGAATATTTTTCTGGTGTGCAAGTTAAAAAATACCATTATAATATTCGTGTAGAATATTTCTAAATTAGTGGCTTGGGTTTCCTTTTGATACAAGATAGGCTATTCGGTAGCTATCAATCAAAGAAAATTCATAGTTTTGGTCTTAATAAATTTCCATGACAAAACAAGATCACATCGATTATTGGGTAAAAACTGCGCAAGAAAACTTAGAAGATGCTACTTATGTGCTGAAAGGCAAAAGATATGTAATGGCTTTGTTTTCCTTTAATTTAGTTATTGAAAAGTTGTTGAAAGCCCATTGGGTAAAAGACAATATCGACAACACCCCGCCAAGACCCGATGATTTACAGTATTTGTACATCCAAACAACTCTTGAATTTTCGATGGATGATTATAATTATTTGGGTGCGATTGCAGGCTGGAATTTATCTGCAAGATATCCCGATTACAAAATGAAAATTTATAAAATGTGTACGCCTGCTTTCATGGAACTTGAGGAGAAAAGAATAGAAATATTGAGAAAATGCTTATCAGAAAAGCTTTAGACAAACTTATCACAGATTTTTTGGCCGATTTGAGGATGGAAGGCTATGTTTTTTCCAAAGTATATCTCTTTGGCTCTTACGCAAAAGGCAAACCAAAACAACATTCTGACGTAGATTTGGCACTGTGGCATGAAATCTTTACAGGTGTTAGTTTTGTTAATATCGTGCCGTTTTTACATCTAGTTGGTAAATATCGCCCTATCGAATTGCATACTTTCAACGATAATGAAACAGACGCAGATGATGGATTTATAGAAGAAATTTTAAAAACCGGATTGCAAATTACCTAATGAGGCCAGAACCACTAATAATACTTAAAAATCACAACCATGAAGCTATTCCTTACCTACCTATTTGGCACAGTACTAATATTTGGCGGCATTGCCCATTTCTTAAAGCCAGAAGTGTATTTCCCATTTATTCCAATATTTTTGCCAAAACTAGCTTGTGTTTATCTGTCTGGTTTTGTGGAGATTGCATTGGGAACTGGTGTTTTTATTAGAAAATTTAAGCATCGAGCCACGCTAGGTATTTTATTACTAATGATTGCATTTTTGCCTTTGCATATTGTGGATGTTTTCAAAGAAAATCCTGCCATCGGAAGCCATCTATTGGCTATTATTCGAGTTCCTGTGCAATTTTTACTCATTTATTGGGCTTTTTATATTCACAAATTCAAGTAGAAGCCATATTTGGCTATTGCATTCTATCACTTTCTCCATCCGCTTGCTGTGCTATTTTCAGATATTATTGGCCTCGAAGACACTAAAAATGCACTACTAAATGCCATAAACAGCAATCATGTGGCCCATGCCCAACTATTTTTGGGCAATGAGGGTTCGGCAAATTTGGCATTGGCATTGGCATACAGCCGTTACATCAATTGCGAAGACAAACAGCCTACAGATAGTTGCGGGAAATGCACTTCCTGCGTTCAATTTAATAAACTCACACACCCAGATTTGCAATTGGTGTTTCCGATGGCAAACCTAGAAAAAGTAAGCAAAGACGAAATAAAATCTCATTTTTTGAAGCAATTTCGAAGCTTTGCACAACAACAATTGTATGGCAACTTACAAGAATGGGGCAATTTTGTGGGTGCAGAAAATAAGCAATTCAATATAAATGTAGAAGAAGGGAGAAGTATTTTGCAGAATATCTCCATGAAACCCTATTTATCACCTTATAAGATTGTGCTGATTTGGTTGCCCGAATTAATGAACAATTCGATGGCAAACGCTATATTGAAAGTATTGGAAGAACCACCAGCCCAAACTCTGTTTCTATTGGTAGCCAACGATTATGAGAAGTTATTGCCTACGATCTTATCGCGTTGCCAGATGGTAAAAATAAGGGCATTTACAGATGAGGAAACAGAGCGATATTTAATCTCAAAAAACCTCTGCGATACTCGAAAAGCAAAACAGATTGCAGGTATCGCAGATGGAAATCTCCAGAAAGCCACCTTTTTATCTACTGAAATTGAAGACGATAATCATGCCATATTTGCTACATGGATGCGGCTTTGCTTCTCGAAAAAATTTGCTGATTTATTGGTTTTTTGCGAAGATTTGGGAAAAAGAGGCAGGGAAAACCAAAAGGGATTGCTGCTATACAGCATGCAAATATTGCGAAATACTTTGATGAATAAGGCTGGTGCCGACCAATTGATAAAACAAGACGAAAGCGAATCTAATTTCATCAAAAAATTTGCCCAATCGATCAATGAGGAAAAAGTTGAAAGTATATACAGAATTATGAATGAGTCATTTATACATATCGAACGCAATGGAAATGCCAAAATAGTACTCTTCGACACCTCTGTCAAAATAAGCCAGCAATTCTCAAAAACCTAAATTCGATTTCAACAATTGCACTCAAACGAGGCTTTTTTATAAATTTTTTAAGAATAACTTTTCTATTTTCGTTTTAGCGAAAGTAACAAAAAAATCGGACTTCACACATTGACCCCCAGTAAGAAATAGAAACAAAAGAAATGAATGATCTCTGCAAAGTTGGAAGACAAAAAACGCTCTTGAAGCAGAAAAATAAGGTCAAGTATTCAAATAGTAATTAAGTTCTCCCACATTCAGTGGTTTAGACATAAAGCCACTTATTTCAGGGAATGATTTCGTTTTCTCCAAATCACTTTCATCGATGGAAGAACTGAGCATAACAAGCGATTTAAAATTGGCAATTTTTTGAGACCTTAGTTCTTTCAAAAAATCCCAACCATCCAACTCTGGCAAATTGATATCGAGCAGAATAAGGTCTATAATTTTATGCTCAATCTGGGCATTTTTCAGATATACCAATCCCTCTTCGACCGAAATAAAATCAATAATTTCCAAATGCGGATAGACATTTCTCAAAAGTTTGGCATTGATAAAATTTGATGTTTTATCATCATCTACCAATAATATACACTTTCCGGCCCTCATTTTATATTTTTTGACTTGACATATTAAGCCCGTTAAAATGAAATATTCATGCAAACAACATGCTGTATTAGAGCCAGTTGTATAAGTATCGATTGGATTTACTCGAAAATTTCAGCCAGCATTTCTGACGAAAGAGGCTTCACATAATATCCTTTTACAAAGCCATAATCTTTAGATTTTTCAAGATCAATGCCATTGTCTGATGAAGTAACCATTACTACTTTACATTTCCGCATAAATGGAAAGATTGTTTTTTTGTACTCTTCCAAAAACTCCCAGCCATTCATTTGTGGCATATTTATATCTAGTAAAATGTAATTTGGCAAATTTTCCGAACGATTGATATTTTCAGCCAAAAATTCAAGAAAATCGTAGGCTTCCATAAAATCTGTGATTGCCAGCTCGGGGTGGAATTTTGAAATAAGGGTACGATGTACAAAATTTGTAGTTCGGTCATCATCGATTAAAAAGACGTTATTATTTTTGGCCATGTTTGGATTTTATTGAAATATTAATGATTGTTAAGTGTCATTTATAGATTAATTCTAAACTAATTTTTCGCTAAATCTAATACCTTCTCTGTGCAAATTGGCCATGATTGGTTCGTAAAGCCAGCTTTTGAGTGGCAACACAACGCCAGTTTCGTCTATCTTTTGATTCAAAATCACATCTATGGCATAGAAAATAGGCAATCCTACTGTAGTTGCCATTGCACTGTTTGGGTTTCGATTACCCTCAACAATCAAATTTGACTCTTTTTTAATTCGTTCCCCATTTGTGTCGATATATTCAATTTGGTGTTGCATCACTACCAAATCTGTATCATTCTCGCCTGGCGAAAGTTTAGATTCGAGCAGATACTGTAGTACTGTAGCTGGTGAAGCACTTTCAAAAGGAATCTTTTCATCAGCAAATAATCCCAAATAGCGAAATTTATCCAGAATTTCTCCATCGATCAAATTTGGGTAATATTTGTTTAGATCTTTCATCCAATCGCTTTCAAATGTAGTAGGCAAAAGGGCATAAAAAAAATCTTTAAAAGAAAGATTTGAAATATTTTCAATCATATAGGCATCTTCAGTAAATCCTAAAACAACCAGAGCGTGCCAAGCCTTGCAGAATCCTTCTTTACGAAGCGTTCCCCGTACAAACGTCTCTAACGAAGATAGACCATATAAAGATATATATTTTAATGAATCTCTGTTGGGGTAACCTTCAAAGTTTTCATTTTCGATGCTAATTTTATTTGTGTTTTGAAATAGCCTGGTATAATTCAAATATTTCAATTTATTGAATTCCATGTACTTAACAAATCCTCCTTGTCCTGCAAGCACTACATTTCGCGGATTCCAAGTAATTTTATATTTCCAAGGGTTGGCTACATCTGCTGCATTCGACATCAATCCCCCACAGTACGATTTGAAAGATTTTACCACACCTTGCTCTGCATGTATCGCATCGATCATTTGCATGGCACTCATGTGATCGATGCCTGGGTCGAGGCCACATTCCATCAAAATAATTATATTTTTTTCCATCGCTTTTAAATGCAATTGCTGCATTTCTGGCGTATTGTACGATGCAGTAATGAGATGAATGCCAAATTGCACACAGGCTTTTGCTACTTCAAAGTGCATTTTTGGCGGTAGCATCGACACAACGATGTGGTAGTTGCAGACTAAAGGAAATTCGTTTTCTCTTTCTAGGCGTATGGCTTTTACAAACATGTGTTCGCCAACGATTTTGCGGGTGTTTTCAAAATTCAAATCGGCAATATCCACATACCATTGTTTCGATTCAGAAGCTTTCAATAGCTTGTTTATCAACACAATTGCCGATCTGCCTGCCCCTAAAATCAATATTTTTTTCAAACCTAAAATTTTATTGTTAATATATAGAATTGGTTGAACATTAAGTGAAAACAAGAAAAAATAATCTTTGATGCCTTCATTTAGCAGCTGATAAATAGCCTCCAGCTTTGGCTGGAGGCATAAAAATCATTTATTGAATTCTACCAATATAAGGTTATTAACTTCTTTGGCCAATTCCGTAAGACTTGGTGAAAAGCCACTTTTTGAGAAAAGAATGA
>JBJXGB010000042.1:0-7144 GCA_046152935.1 Cytophagales bacterium | reverse complement strand
GAAAGAATAAAATTGCAGTTAGCAGAAGAATCAGATGCCTTTTTTGAGGCTCTCGATCTAAAAATACCTACCTCCATCAGAATAAATAAAACAAAAAGCTGCAGTTCAATTGCAAACTTTGAGTTGAATAGCCTAGAAAAAGTAAATTGGAACGATAAAGGCTATTACCTGCCAGAAAGGCCTATTTTTACTTTGGATCCAAGCTTTCAAGCTGGGGCGTATTACGTGCAAGAGGCTTCATCTATGTTTTTAGGACAAGTTTTGAGAGAAATACTGCCAAAATTAGACCCTACTGCCAAAATTCTTGACCTATGTGCCGCCCCTGGTGGCAAAAGCACCTTGATTTTAGATGAAATTCCTGATTCTATGTTGCTTGTTTCAAATGAAGTAATAAAATCAAGAGCCTCGACATTGGTGGAAAATATCACCAAATGGGGCAAATCAAATGTGGTTGTTACCAGCAACGATCCAAAGGAGTTTAAAAAACTAGCCCATTATTTTGATGTAATTGTTGTAGATGCTCCTTGCAGTGGCGAAGGTATGTTTAGAAAAGATACAAAAGCCATCGAAGAATGGTCGGAAAACAACGTTGATATTTGTGTAGCAAGGCAACAAAGAATCATCGATGAAATAATGCCTGCTTTAAAACCAAATGGATATTTAGTTTATTGTACTTGCACCTATTCACCCAAAGAAAACGAGCAAAACGTAGCTAGATTTACCAACGACTATTCACTAAAAACCATACAAATTCCATCTAATAACACTTCTGGCATTCTGGAAAATACAGAAAATGATATTTTGAGCTACCATTTTTATCCCCACAAAACTAAAGGGGAAGGTTTTTTTATTTCTTGTATGCAAAAAGGCAATGAACCAGATACCGACATAGATGCAAGAACTTTTAAGTTTGAATTTTTACACAAAAAACAACTTCCAATTGTTCAAAAATGGGTTCGCAATCTTGAAAACTTCGACTATATTATTTGGAAAGAAGTGATTACAGCGATACCAATTCACCATAAATATGAGATTGCTTATTTATGCAAGAACTTGTTTGTATTAAAAAAAGGCGTTGAATTAGGCAAATTGATGGGAGATGATATTATTCCGTCTCACGAACTGGCCATGAGCGAAATTGCAAATAATGACATAAATAGCTGCCAATTCAGCAAAGAAGAAGCTTTAATCTACTTTAAGAAAGGAGATGTTTCTGGTTTTCCAACGATTGAAAATTTGCCAAATGGATGGGCCTTGGCACAATACGAAGGCTGTAATTTGGGTTGGATTAAGAAAATAGGCGGCCGCACCAATAATTATTTACCAAAAGAACTCAGAATCTTGAAAGATTTCTAGACCTAAGGATAGTTTTAAAATCTAAAAAACACCTATGGAAAAACTTGGATTAGCTAAAAAGCAGAGAAGTCGGGTGGAAACACCCGACTTCTCTAAAAAACTGATAGAAAGTCTAAAAAAATTCTATCGGTTCTACCAAGATTAATTAAAATATTCCTTCATTCGCTCGAAAAAACTCTTGTCGCCTTTTCCTGGATTTGGCTGGAAATTTGTAGCGTTTCGAAGCTTTTCTATCAAAGCCTTTTCTTCATTATTCAATGTCTTCGGTATCCACACATTTACATAAATCAATTGGTCACCTTTTCCATAGCTATTTATTTCCTTCACACCTTTGTCTTTCAAACGCAAAACTTTTCCGCTCTGTGTGCCAGGATCTATTTTTATTCTTACTTTACCATCGATCGTTGGCACTTCAACCGAAGTACCCAAAGCGGCATCTGCAAAACTGATATGCAAATCATAAATTACATTATTGCCATCACGCTTCAACAAATCATTTTCTTCTTCTTCAACTACGATCAGCAAATCGCCAGGAAAACCGCCTCTCTGTGGCACATTTCCTTTGCCATTCATCGAAAGTGTCATTCCGTCAGCTACTCCAGCCGGTATTTTCACATTGATTACTTCTTCATCTATCACCCTGCCTTCTCCAGCACAAACATCACATTTACTCGAAACTATTTTACCTTCACCATTGCAAGTAGGGCAGGTAGTAGCCGACATCATTTGCCCAAACATGGTGCTCACCACCCTTTTCACCTGTCCGCTTCCACTGCAAGTACCGCAGTTTTGAAGCGATGTTCCGTTTTTTGAGCCATTTCCATTGCAAGTTTTGCAAGTGATATGACGCTTCACTTTTATCTTCTTTTCAACACCATTGCTTACTTCTTCAAGATTAAGTTTGAGCTTGATTCTCAAGTCAGAACCTTTTCTTTGCCTTGTGCCTCCTTGCCCGCTGCGACCACTGCCACCAAAAAAACTTCCAAAGGGACTATCTTCACCAAAAACATCGCCAAATTGGGAGAATATATCGTCCATATTCATGCCGCCAGCTCCACCACCAGAGGCAGATGCACTACCACCTTGATGCCCAAAACGATCGTATTTAGCTTTTTTTTCAGGATTGCTCAATACTTCATAAGCTTCTGCTGCTTCCTTAAATTTATCTTCGGCTGCTTTATCGCCTGGGTTTTTGTCGGGGTGAAACTGAATTGCCGCTTTTCTATAGGCCTTTTTCAATTCGTCAGCGGAGGTAGATTTGCTAACACCTAAAATATCATAATAATCTCTTTTCGCCATATTCTATGCCCCTATCACTACTTTTGCTACTCTTATTAATTTATCATTCAAAAAATATCCTTTTTCAATTTCATCTACTATCTTACCTTTCATGTCATCAGTCGGAGCGGGTATTTGAGTGATAGCTTCATGCAAATCTGGATTAAAAACTTTACCCACAGTTTCAAGGGGTTTCAACCCTTTTTGCTCCAATGTTTTTGTGAATTTGTTGAATATGAGGTTTACACCATCTTTTATTGCTTGAATATCTTCAGAAACCGCCTGATTTGCTTTCGATCGTTCAATATCGTCTGCTATTGGAATGAGAGCCAACATCAATTGCTCGTTGGCGGCACTTATCATTTCCATTTTTTCTTTTGAAGTCCTTCTTCTGAAATTTTCAAATTCAGAGTATAGCCTCAAATACTTATCTTTTGCATCTGTCAATTCAAATTCTAGCTTGGTGATGGCGTCATTTCCAGTGTCTTCACCTACTTCAGTGCCCTTATCGGCCAAATCGTTGAGAGGATTTTCAGTTTCTAAATCTTCGTTGGTAATGTCGGTGGTTTGGTCTTTACTCATTTTATTAGCATTTATTGCTGATTGACAAAAACATTGCCATTTCCACATTTGGTGACATAATGACATAATTATTAGCTAAATGTAAATAATCGTTATAAACCCAGTTTGAACCAAATTAAACTCATAATCAACCAAAATCACTTCAAAAGTAAATCGCATAAATAATTCAATATAATACTAAAATAAAATCCCATATCCACTTCAGTGTACATTAATTAAACAAGAAAAATTAAAAAAAATAACTGTATAATTATATTATATCGTAAAAACAGGAATTGCATTATTATTCAAAATTTATTGTAAAAAGTAGAAATTATTCACTAAAATTTTCAAAAATAAATATTTTGTTGTTACTTTTGCATCAAAGAGGAAGTTTAAGATACTTAATAGTATCAATTTCTATTTTCAACATAGGGAAGCAATAGGAAAATAGAAGTTATTTCTTGTACAGATTTGAAAGTTTGATCTGCAAAGTATTTTGAGAAAAAAAAAGTCTCATTTTCAGCAAAATTTGTACATACCCTAGTAAGAGTTTAATAATTTTAAATTTTTATTAGAAAATGGAAAACACAACAGCTAACATCAAAATCATCAAAAACAGGTCCGACATCGGAGCTGGTACTCGCGGCTCAGATTTAGGAATTGATGCCTTGGAAATTGCAGCCATCGTTCACGACAATCACTTCTTTAACGATTACCCAACTGAAGATGTAAAAACCCGCAACGAATCTATCTACAACAAAGACAAAAATTCGTTTGCAAAGAGAATTGGACATGTGTTGGAGCAATGTATGAGGGTATCGGAGTGCATCGAGAAAAATCTAAAAGCGGAATACTTCCCAATGGTGTTTTCGGGCGATCATTCTTCATCTTTGGGTACGATAAGCGGTATAAAGGCGGCTTTTCCTGAACAAACATTGGGTGTAATCTGGATTGATGCCCATGCAGATTTGCATTCGCCTTACACTTCACCTTCTGGAAATATTCATGGTATGCCTTTATCGGCCGCTTTGAATGACGATAATTTAGACTGCCAAATTAACGAACCCATAGCCGAAACCCTTTCTTATTGGAATGGAATGAGAAATATTGGATTGGAAGGCCCGAAATTATTGCCTGAACATTTGGTATATTTTGGTGTAAGAGATACAGAAGAGGCAGAGGACAAACTTATCAAAAAAGAGGGAATTAGGAACTTCTCCGTGCATGAAGTTCGGTTTAGAGGTTTTAAAAAATGTGTGGATGAGGCCATCCAAAAACTGTCGAATTGCGACATGCTTTACATTTCATTTGATGTTGATTCGATGGATTGCGACATGATTTCACGTGGGACGGGCACACCAGTTGCAAAAGGCTTTGATGAATTTGAGATTATTCAGATCATTAATCAATTTGTTCAGACAGAAAAGGTAATTTGTATTGAATTTTCGGAAATAAATCCTCTTTTAGATACCAAAGGCAATAAAATGGCCGAAACTGCTTTTTTTATACTGGATGAAATAATAAAAACGGTAAAAGTAAGTACTAATAATTCGTTCGCTAGGGCTTATCAAGATGTATCGTAAGGGCTAATAATTGTTGCTAAAAGGCTTAAAAGTTCGCTAATCTGAATTTTTAAGCCTTTTTTTCTTTTAACTCGACATTTGGGATTAATTCATCTAAGCCAATATTTCCTTTCAGATACGAAGTGAAATCAAGCGAATAAGATTTGTAAAAACGCTCAATAAACGAATAGGGCTCATCTGAAAAACTCACCAATTCGTATTTGTTTCTCCATTCTGGCATCAATTTCTTGATTTCTGATTCCAGTTTTTTCTTGGCTAAATAATCAGGATCAGTTACGCCATCACGCATCTCCAGGAAATTATCAAAGGCCATTTGAGCAATGGCATCTGCATTGGGCTTTCTTTTTGCTTGGAAATTATTAAGAACTTCACTCCACGTAAACGTTTCATTTTCAATGAGTTCATAAAATATTCGGGCATCTTCAAAGCCACAGTTCATACCTTGTCCATAAAATGGAGTGATAGCATGAGCTGCATCGCCCAGCAAACAATAATGTGTCTCCCGTACTATTCTCGACCAAGGAAAACATTTAATTGTTACCAAACTTCCCACTGGATTTTGCAAAAACTGTGTTTCTAAATCAGGTATTAGTGCCTGAATATCAGCAAAATAGGTTTCAAAAAACGCTTCGATTCCTTTACTCGTTTTGAGGTTTTCAAACGATATTTCTCCTTTTGCTTGTAAAAATAATGTACAGGTAAAGCTGCCATCTAAATTGGGCAACGCAATCAGCATAAAGCTTTTTCGGGGCCAAATGTGCAGGGCGTTTTTTTGCAACTGCCACTCCCCTTTTGCATTGGCTTGCAGGTGTAATTCTTTGTACCCATGCTCAAGAAATTCTTGAGAATAATTCACATTTTCGTGTTTGATTAATTCATTTCGCAAAACTGAAAACGCCCCATCGGCAGCTAAACAAACTTTTGGATCGTCAATTCTTGTTAGTTCATTTTCTGAATTTCTGAAATATAAACTATTGGTTTTCAGGTCGATACGCTTGCAATTTTGATCGAAGTGAAAATTAACGCCAACTTTCTCGGCTTCATCGATCAATATTTTATTGATATCGCCTCTTGACACTGAATAAATCGCATCGCCCGAAGAGCTATACGCTTGGAAGTCTTCGGTGCCATCTTCATTATGAATCATTCTGCCATACATAGGCAAGGCCATTTGGTTGATCGCATCCTTCAATCCTACTTTTTCCAAAGCTGTCCATCCACGTTGGCTCAATGCAATATTGATAGATTTACCTGCGTAATTGGCTGATTTTCTTACGTCTGCTCGCTTTTCAAAAACATCAATTTCAAACCCTTTCTTTTTCAAAAAAATAGACAATAAACTGCCCACAGGCCCAGCACCTAACACTACTATTTTATCTTTTTTATTCATCTATTTGAAAACTTTAAAAATTGGTTTTGCAAAATACTTAGTTTTGCATCGAATTGTTAAGCTATCAGCATGCGAAATGAAAAAATAAAAGTTGGAATCGTTGGTGGAGCGGGCTACACAGGTGGTGAATTATTAAGAATATTGATATTTCATCCTTTTGTAGAAATAATTTTTATTCATAGCAATAGCAATGCAGGAAATCCTATTTCTGAAATTCACACAGATTTATTTGGAGATACAAGCCTTTCATTTTCAGATAGTTATAGTGAAAAAATTGATGTTTTGTTTATGTGCATGGGACATGGAGATTCTATCAAATTTTTAGAGGCTAATCCCCAGTTTTTAGCTGACAATTCCTTGAAAATAATAGACTTAAGTCAGGATTTCAGACCCGAAACCAATGGATTTGTATATGGTTTGCCCGAACTAAAAAGAGATCAGATAAAATCTGCTAACAGAATTGCCAATCCTGGCTGCTTTGCCACAGCCATTCAATTGAGTCTTTTGCCTTTGGCATCTCAACAAATACTTAATACTGAAATTCATATTTCTGCCACTACGGGTTCAACGGGTGCTGGTCAGTCTTTGGCTGCTACCTCACATTTTACTTGGCGAAACAATAATTTGTCGGTCTACAAAGCATTTGAGCACCAACATTTGAAAGAAATCACGCAAAGTATATTGCAATTAGAACCCAAATTCGACCAAAGCATCAACTTTATTCCTTATCGAGGCGCATTTACAAGAGGGATCATGGCATCTGTCTACACAAAAACAGATTTGAGTCTCGATGAAGCCAAAAAACTATATAATTCATACTATGAAAACCATCCATTTACGCATGTTTCGGATAAGAATATAGATTTAAAGCAAGTGGTAAATACTAATAAATGCATTTTACATGTAGAAAAAAATGGAGATAACCTTCTGATTTTGAGTATTATAGATAACCTTACAAAAGGAGCTAGTGGGC
>JBJXGB010000040.1:0-25242 GCA_046152935.1 Cytophagales bacterium | reverse complement strand
CCAGATCGTTACACCATTCGTGCAGGTCGGAACTTACCCGACAAGGAATTTCGCTACCTTAGGACCGTTATAGTTACGGCCGCCGTTTACTGGGGCTTCGATTCAATGCTTCTCTTGCGATGACATCCCCTCTTAACCTTCCAGCACCGGGCAGGTGTCAGGCCACATACTTAATCTTGCGATTTCGCGTAGCCATGTGTTTTTGTTAAACAGTCGCCTGGGCTATTTCTCTGCGATCCCATATTGCTATGGGACACCCCTTCTCCCGAAGTTACAGGGTTAATTTGCCGAGTTCCTTAGCCGTGAATCACTCGAGCACCTTAGGATATTCTCCTCAACCACCTGTGTCGGTTTACGGTACGGGTACCTGTATTGTAAACGCTTAGAAGTTTTTCTTGGAAGTCTGATTAGGCACATATCAAATCGGCCGAAGCCTCTCTGTACTATCGGTTTTCATCATCTCGTGCGGATTTACCTACACAAAATATAACTACGACCTTCAACGCACTATTCCGTCAGTGCGCAGTGCTTTCACTACTCCGTCCCTCCATCACTCAATACAGCTAGTATCTGAATATTAACAGATTATCCATCGTCTACGCCCTTCGGCTTTGACTTAGGCCCCGACTAACCCTGATACGATTAGCGTTGATCAGGAAACCTTGGTTTTTCGGTGAGCAGATTTCTCGTCTGCTTTGTCGTTACTTATGCCTACATTTGCTTTTCCAACCGCTCCACCATGGCTCGCGCCACAACTTCTACGCTGTTGGAATGCTCTCCTACCACTTGCATTACTGCAAATCTTAAGCTTCGGTACTATGTTTGATGCCCGTTCATTATCGATGCCCTGTCGCTCGACCAGTGAGCTGTTACGCACTCTTTAAATGAATTGCTGCTTCCAAGCAAACATCCTGGCTGTCTCTGCAACTGGACCACCTTTGCTCAACTTAACATAGATTTTGGGACCTTAGCTGTAAGTCTGGGTTGTTTCCCTTTCGGACCGTGACCTTAGCACCCCGGCCCTCACTCCCGTGTATATTTATATCCATTCAGAGTTCGTCAGGATTTGGTAGGATGTGACTCCCCCTAGTCCTATCGGTAGCTTTACCTGATATAAACTAAACCACGAGGCTGCACCTAAATGCATTTCGGAGAGTACGAGCTATCTCCCAGTTTGATTAGCCTTTCACCCCTACCCTCAGCTCATCCGGTAACTTTTCAACGTTAATCAGTTCGGTCCTCCAGTGCGTTTTACCGCACCTTCAACCTGGCCAAGGGTAGATCACAAGGTTTCGCGTCTGCTCCCACTAACTAAGCGCCCTATTCAGACTCGCTTTCGCTCCGGCTGCTGACCTTAAGATCATTAACCTCGCTAGTGAGATGCAACTCGTAGGCTCATTATGCAAAAGGCACGCCATCACTCAATCACTGAGCTCTGACCGCTTGTAAGCGTATGGTTTCAGGTTCTATTTCACCCCCTTATTCAGGGTACTTTTCACCTTTCCTTCACAGTACTGGTTCACTATCGGTCTCTCAGGAGTATTTAGCCTTAGCGGATGGTGCCGCTTGTTTCGAAGGGGATTCCACCGGTCCCCATCTACTCAGGATACTACTAGGTATAACAAGATTACATCTACAGGGCTATCACCTTCTACGGCTTACCTTTCCAGGTAATTCTATTTCCTTTGCTAAGTCCACATCGTAGTCCTACAACCCCAGAGTGGCCGTAACCACGCTGGTTTGGGCTTCTTCGCGTTCGCTCGCCACTACTTACGAAATCACTTTTGTTTTCTTCTCCTAGGGTTACTTAGATGTTTCAGTTCACCCCGTTCGCGTTTTCACAACAGATCTTCAATCTGCTAGGTTGCCCCATTCGGAAATATTCGGATCAACTCTTTTTGGCAAATCCCCGAATCTTATCGCAGCTTAACACGTCCTTCATCGCCTCTGAGAGCCTAGGCATTCCCCATACGCCCTTTGTAACTTACTCTTCATTCTTATCTTTCGTAAATCCATTAATCTTGCAATTAACAATCTACACTAAACTTTACTTACGTATTGCTAGCTTTTCTCTTGCTCTTGTACTCTATTTCTAATCCATCATGTCAAAGAACTTTTTTCTTCATTAGTAGCTAACAATAAGTAATCAGTAATGCTTAGTGCACCGCTCATTATTCATTATTGATTTTCTAAAAAGAAAGTGTCAAAATGTTTTCCAAATTAATAATTACTAATTATTAATTGAATAAATCTCGTGATCTACAGGCGTTCAGTTCGAGCTCTAGTTTCAATTTTATCAACTCTTTTCAAATTAATCAAATATTCACCTTAACTGACTGATATTCAGTGATTTATAATACTCACTACCTTTTTTCTATAAACCATTTCCCTAGCTCGTTCGCTAAAGGGAGTGCAAAGGTAATACAACCTTCTTATTTAACAACTCTTATCCCAAAAAAAATTGAAATATTTTTGAAATTAAGCAAAATACAAATTCAAAAATACGCCAAATAGCTGAACGTCAACTAGTTATAGATAAATGGGAATGCTGTAATTTAATATAAAACCGAAAAGGATTACTAAGTAATTGCTAAAATGAGGAACTGCTAATCATAAAACATAGTTGCATTTGGGGAAGCATACAACTTGAAAAAATGTCAGGACGCACTTTGAAAGATACGTCCTGATTAACGACTTTAGTTTGAAGCTGCCCACTTTCTAATCTCTGTTCTAATCCACTCGTCTGCAGCATCGGTAAACTTGTAGTTGTCTCTGATATATTTCATTGTTTCTTTTTCTATGTCGGTATAGACATCGCCATCAATAGCTGCGGCTAATAATTTTTTAGCGTCTTCGATGGAAATTCTGCCATCACCAACGCCTGCCACTGCTTCATCAGCTACATCAATCATACCTTTGTCGTATTTTACGCCTTCGATCACTTTGTAATAAGATTCTGCCATTTTGTGTAGGGATTGTTTTTAGTTTGAAAAAATGTACGGATGTAAATTTATTTTTTTTATTTTAAAAACAAAATCATTTTTCTTATTTCACTCAATAAATTGGAAAAAAATTATTCTGAAAAAAATATTCTGCGTTATTAGTGTAGGTTATTCAAAAAAAGGAGCTCCATAAGGCTCAATATTGATAAAAAGCTACTTTATCAGTTAAAATTTCTAGTTTAGTCTGCATTCCTACTTTTACAGCAAGATTGTCAAATTGATGCCCTGTAGGAAAATCGAAGCAGACAGGATAATTGTATCCTTTTACTGCATCCAGCACTATTTCTATCATTGATTTGCCAAAGGATACTTTATTGTCTTTTAAATCTGTGAAGTGGCCAATTATTAACCCAGCTAAATTTTTTAATTTATTTGCAAGCTTAAGATGAAGCATCATTCTATCTATGTGATAATAATATTCGTCTAGATCTTCGATAAATAAAATTTTACCTTCTGGCTCAAAATCGGCCATTGTGCCTACTAAATTATTCAATATTGACAAATTACCTCCTATCAATATCCCTTCCGAAATTCCACACTTATTTGATTCATTTGGAGGAAGTTCGATTGAAATTGGGTTTCCAAATAATGACTTTTTTAGTGATTGAAGTGAATTTGAGGCATTTTCTTGGCTAAAAAGTAATGGCATAATGCCATGAATGGACGGAATTTGGTATTTTGCCAATAAAGATAATAATACTGTGACATCGCTAAAACCGATGAACCATTTTGGATTTGAGGCCAAAATGGCATGATCGAATTTGTCGAGTATTCTTGCGGTGCCATAGCCACCTCGTGCACAAATGATAGCTTTTATATCTGGGTTTTTAAAAGCCCAAACTAAATCCTCGGCTCTTTCTTGGTCTGAGCCTGCAAATTGATGTTCGGTTTCAAATAAGTTGGGGCTTAGAATAGGCTCCAAACCCCATGATTTAAAAATTTCAATCGCAGGATATACGTCTTCAATCGTTACTTTGCGAGCGGTAGAAATAATGGCGATTTTATCGCCACTAGATAAATATTTTGGTAAAATCATCTTAAATAAAAAAAGTCCCGATTTGTGGTCGGGACTTAGTGTTACTTCTTAGGAGCTGCTTTTTGTATTGAAGAATTGCCTTTTGAAGAAGGTGGAGGTGGATTTATCCCCAATTTTTTCAAAACCAATTCTGTAACGTTGTCTTTTTCTGGACCGTGGAGCAGAACTGGTGTGGTACCGTAACCAGCATCGGAATTGAATACATAAGTGAAGCCATTTTCATCGGCAATGGCATCGATGGCTTTCTGAATTTTGTCTAAAACTGGCTGAAGCAAATCGACTTGTTTCTTTTGCAAATCGGATTCAGCGTTTTTCTGAAATTCTTGAATTCGTTCTTGCAATTCCATCAGCTCTTTTTCTTTTGTAGCACGAACAGGCTCTGCCATTATGCTTCTGCCTTTTTCATAAGATTCATACTTTTCTTTAAATTCTTTGCCAAGACCTTCTGCTTCTCTATCCAATTGACCTCGGTAGGCTTTCAAATCCGAATCAACTTTTTTACTGTCTGGATGTAAAGAAATGAGATAATCTACATTTGTGTATCCAATTCTTAATGGTTTAACTTGGGCATTTGCCAGCGAAGCAAGACATATTGCTCCTGCTAAAAATAAAATATATTTGATTTTCATATTAAAATTTATTCCTGACACGAAGGAAATGTTTGGTTGATATTAATGCCGAGTGTGTCGAAACAAGGCATTTTTATTGTTAGTCTTTTATATAATCGCTTTTCTTTTTATTGTCGATCACATCTTTTTTGTCGCCAAGGCCCAATTCATCAAGAATATAGTCGGTATAATCGTGCTTGGGATCGGTATAAACCATTATCAATTCGCTCGATTTATCAAACATAATCTGAACCTGTTTTTTCTTCGCCACTTTCTCGACTGTGGCATACACTTTATCTTGAATAGGCTTTATGAGTTCTTGTCGTTTCAAGAATATTAAACCTTCAAAACCAAAAACTTTTCTTTGTAAGTCTCTGGCCTTCTTGTCTTTAACTGTAATTGTGTCTGTTCGCTCCTTTTTCATTTCTTCGGTCAGAAGAATTTCTTCAGCTTTGTATTCACTACGAAGTTTTTCGACCGAAGCAAACATGCCAGAAATTTCAGTTTGGTATTTTGATGCCAGTTTATCGATTTCTTCTTCTGCAGCTTTATATTCTTTTATTTTACTAAGAATAAACTCTGTATCGATGTAACCAAACTTTTGCGCAAAACACGGTTGCAATATTAAAGTATTTATGAAAAAAAAGATAAAATATTTTATAAAACCCATTGAAACGGACGTTAATAATTGAGATGTTGTAAAAAAAATCCAAAGAAAGTGTTTTTTTATTTAACGAAAGAAATCGGATCGTATTTTACGAATCATCATTTTTCTGTTACTTTCTTATTTGTCCCGTGCCTTTTACCAGCCATTTGTAACTTGTAAGTTCATTTAAAGCCATTGGGCCTCTTGCATGAAGTTTTTGGGTACTAATTCCTATTTCTGCCCCCAAGCCAAATTGTGCTCCATCGGTAAAGGCAGTAGAGGCGTTTGCATAGACTGCGGCAGCATCAACACTTTTCAAGAAAACATTGATATTTTTTTCATTCTCAGAAATAATCGCTTCACTGTGTTGCGAGCTAAATTCGGCAATGTATTCTAGCGTTTCCTCTAATGAATCAACTGTTTTGATCGCCATTTTATAATCTAGAAACTCTGTGCCAAAAGAATCTGGTGTCGCCTTTTGCAAAAGATGTGATGGATAATAACCTGATAATGAGGAATATGAGTATTGATCGGCATAGATAACGACCTCGCTTTCAACTAAAAGCTGCACCAAAATTTTCAGATCTTCCAACCTCGATTTGTGAATTAATAGACAATCTAAAGCATTGCAGACGCTTACTCTTCTGGTTTTGGAATTGTTGATAATAGCTTTGCCTTTGTCAATATCGCCATATTCATCGAAATATACGTGCACAATGCCCGCACCTGTTTCTATAACTGGAATTTTGGCGTTTTGCCGAACATAATCGATCAAACTTTGGCTTCCACGAGGAATAAGTACATCTACAAAACCACTGGCATTAAGCATTTCTAAAGTAGCTTCACGATCGGCAGGCAGCAAACCAATGCAATTTTTGTCGATATGAAAATCGTTTAGAACACTATGAATGAGTGAAACTATGGCAATATTTGAATTTTCAGCATCGCTACCGCCTTTGAGCAACACAGCATTGCCAGATTTAAAGCAAAGGGCAAAGCAATCGAAGGTGACATTGGGACGAGCTTCATAAATTATCCCTACAACTCCCAGCGGAACGGTAATTTTTTCTAATTCCAAGCCATTTGGCATTATTTTTTTTTCAAGACTTCGTCCAACTGGATACTGCAAGGAAGCTACTTTCCTTATTTCATCTGCAATATTTTCAATTCTCTCTTTGGTGAGCAACAAACGATCGTATTTGGGATCTGAAATATCCATTTTTACTAAATCTTTTGCATTTTGCTCTATAATATGTGTGGTTTCGCTCAGAGCTTTATCTGCAATGGCATTTAAAACGGTATTTATTTTAGCTTCATCTAAAAAATTGAAGATTCTAGCCGCTTTTTTTACTGACTTAAATAAATTTATATTGCTCATTTTGAAATGAAAATTTATGTATTCAAATACAAATAATCGTAATGAATGATGGCCTTTTGGTTTTTAACACCAATTAGTTCGTAGGCTTTTTTGGAATTGTACTGTACCTTGCCCAACCCAATGACATTTTTATTTTCATCGACAATTTTTACAATATCTCCAGTTTGAAACTCACCGTTGATATTGACGATGCCCACGGTTAGCAAACTATTTGCTCTATCCGACAGCAAGGCATCTTTCGCACCTTGGTTTATGGTTATTTCTCCTTTGGCAAAAGTTTCGGCAAACGAGATTTGCTTTTTGGCTCCTGACACAATTTTAGAAGGTAGAAAAGTTGTTCCAACCTTAAATTCGTTATCGCTCAGTAATTCCATCAATACATTTTCTTTTTTGCCATTGCTAATTTTGACAGTTATTCCACTGGATGCTACTTTTCTCGCAATATTTGATTTGGTAATCATTCCTCCACGACCAAAATCCGATTTGGTAGAGTGCACATACTTGCTGAAATCCATCTTTTCATCTACTTTAGAGATGATTTTACTTGCTTTATCTTTCGGATTTCCATCAAAAATACCATCAACGTTACTCAAAATAACAAGTGCCTCAGCACCAATCATGGTGGCAATTAATCCTGCCAATTCATCATTATCGGTAAACATCAATTCTGTAACTGAAATAACATCGTTTTCATTGACAATGGGCAGGATGTTGTTTTGTAACAAGGAATTGAAGCAATTACGCATATTTAAGTAGTGCACTCTGTCGCGAAAATCTTCTTTGGTGACTAATACTTGGGCACAACTGATATTGTTGTTGTGAAAAAGCTCGTAGTAATTTTGCATCAATTTCACCTGTCCAACTGCTGCAAATACTTGTCTGGACGAAATAGAATCAGACTTATCGATTAAGGAAACCATTGCCCTGCCCGAAGCTACTGCCCCAGATGACACCAAAACTATTTCTACTCCTTCTTTCTTAATAAACGACATTTGATCGGCAAGGCGCGCCATGGCTTGCTGATCGATATTTCCATCTGCATTCGTAAGCACATTTGAGCCTATTTTTACGACAACTTTGTTAAACTTAAAATCGGTCATTCAAAATTAATTAGTACCACTATTGTGCAATCACTACAGGTTGGATCAAAACAATCTGTCATAGAAAGTATGCGTTTTGAGCCAGCAAAAAGACGAATATTAAGCTTCAACTCTCAAATTCGGAAATAGAAATAGCTTTTGTGCATGGACATAGATTTTAGAATTATTAAATTAAGACCTATGGGCGATGGATAATTGCTAAACTTTGGTTTAATTTGCAAGTTGTAAAGGTAATGGTGAATTCCAAAACTGTAACGCAAACTAAAGATGAATTTGCAAATTAAAGAAGAAGGACAGTTTAAATATGTTGAAGAAGGTAGTGGCGATACACTTTTGTTGCTTCATGGTCTATTTGGGGCTTTAAGCAATTGGGATGGTGTAATTCGTCATTTTTCTAAAGATTTTAGGGTGATAATTCCTTTATTGCCCATCATAGAAATGCCAATAAAAGAAGCCACGGTTGATGGTTTAGTGAATTTTGTTGAAAAGTTTGTGAAGCAAAAGCAGTTGAATAATGTTACTTTACTTGGCAATTCACTAGGCGGACATTTGGCATTGGTGTATACATTGAGAAATGCAAGCAATGTAAAAAGGATTGTCTTAGCCGGTAGTTCTGGGCTTTTTGAGAACTCTATGGGTGGCTCGTATCCTAAAAGAGGAGACAGGAAATATGTGGAAGACAGGGTAAAATACACATTTTACGACCCAAATACTGCGACTACAGAATTAATAGACGAAGTATTTGACATTACCAATAGCATACGAAAAGGATTGAATATAGTGGCGGTGGCGAAATCGGCTCAAAGGCAAAATCTTGCACATGAAATATCTATCATAAAACAACCTGTATTGCTGATTTGGGGCTTGAACGATACCATTACGCCACCAAGCGTTGCCCACGAATTCAATAGATTGCTGCCTAATTCTGAATTGAGGTTTATTGACAAATGCGGCCATGCACCGATGATGGAGCAACCACAGAAATTCAACGAATTAGTAGACGATTTTTTAAAAATAGCAGTTACCGCATGACAAATGAAACGCTCATCAATCTGACTATTCCTTTTTTAAAACCTTCAGATAATGCTCGTTTGGCGAAAGAATTTTTTATTGAAAATAGGCTTGCTTTGCTACCAATTGTAGAAGAAAAGCACTTTTTGGGCTATATTTCGGAAGAATCACTTTTGGATATTGCACCATCAAAAAAAATAAATTCAATTATATTAAGCCACTCAGAGGCATTTATTGGTGCGGAAATGCACTATTTTGAAGCCATGAAATTGATGAATCTCTATAATTTGGATTTGGTGGCTGTAGTAGATGCTGACGACTCCTTCAGAGGATCGATCTTAAAATCTGATATTGCTTCATACATCTCAAAATTGGGGTTTACCAACGCCCCAGGCGGCATATTGGTACTTTCGGTGATGAATGCGAGTTATTCCGTTTCTGAAATAAGTAGAATTGTGGAAAGTAACGACATGAAAATACTTTGCTTTTATGTGGAAGACAATCCTGAAGATGGCTTTGAAAGCTACATTACCATCAAACTCAATAAAACAGATTTGACCAGATTGATCGCATCTTTTGAGCGATTTGACTACAAAATAGAGGCTGATTTTCACGAAACCAGCTTTCAACCCATTGAGACAGAGCGATTAGATATGCTGATGCGGTATCTGAGTGTGTAAAAACCGAATTTCCTACTTGTAAAAATTTCCAATTATTGATACGCCACCACATCGGTGTTGTGTCTTTCAAAACGATTGATTACCAATTGAAAATCTTCAGGAAGCTCGGTATCGAATTGCACCCATTTTTTGGTACTGGGGTGTTTAAAGCCTAATGTTTTGGCGTGGAGTGCCTGCCGTGGCATAAGCTCAAAACAATTTTCGATGAATTGCTTAAACCTCCCAGTTTGTGGTCCTTTTACAATTCGAGTGCCTCCATACATTTCATCACTAAATAATGGATGCCCCAAATGCTTCATGTGTGCTCTTATTTGATGGGTGCGGCCAGTTTCGAGATTGCATTGAATAAGCGAAACATAGTCGTACGATTTCAATAATTTGTAATGAGTGATGGCAATTTTCCCTTTTTCGGGGTCTTCATAAACGGCAGTCACCTTTCTGTCGTTCACGCTTCTGCCTAGGTATGTTTTGATGACGCCACTATTTTCTTTTGGAACGCCCCAAACGAGTGCATAATAAGTTCTCTCGATCGTATGGTCGAAAAACTGCTTGGCGAGAAATGTCATTGCCAGTTCAGATTTGGCTATTACGAGCAAACCACTGGTGTCTTTATCTATGCGATGAACCAATCCAGGTCGAATTTCTCCATTTTTGTGGGTTGGTAGGTTTTTCATGTGGTAAACTAGGGCATTTACCAAAGTTCCAGTCCAATTTCCATACGCAGGATGCACAACCATGCCGGGCTTTTTGTTTACGATCAAAAAATGATCGTCTTCAAAAGTAATATCCAAGGGAATATTTTCTGGTAGTATTTCTTCATTGCGTGGTGGTGTAGAAAGTACAATCGTAATAATATCGAAAGGTTTTACTTTGTAACTTACCTTTACAGATTTGCCATTTACTTGTATAGTTTCGGCATCTATGGCATTTTGAACACGATTTCTGGTGACATTTGGCAAACGATCTACTAAAAATTTATCTACTCTTATCAAAGTTTGCCCTTTATCGGCCACAATTCTGTGGTGTTCGTAGAGTGAATCTTCTTCCTTCGACTCTATATCGTCTGCCTCTTGTATATTATCCAATTTCATTCTCCAAAAATAACGATAATAAAAGTATGTTTCAGATATTGTTTACACAAGGCATCTGCAAAATAATCCATTAAAATCTAAAATATCGCCATCAATATCTCAATATTTCTCTTCTATTCCCATCCCAAAAAGTGCAAAATCATATTTTACAGGATCATTTTTGTCAAATTGTTTGAGTGCCTTCGTCAATTCAACTGCCGTTGTCCAATCGGTTTGTGTTCGATTTATTAATCCGAGCTTCCTTGCCACGCGATCTACGTGCAAATCGCATGGACAAACCAATTGCGATGGTTTTATGGCTTTCCAAATGCCAAAATCTACGCCATTGGCATCGTCACGAACCATCCATCTCAAAAACATATTGATACGTTTGCAGGCCGATTTCCTTGTTGGTGTCGCTATGTGTTTTTGTGTTCGATCGGGAAAGTCGGGTAGCGAAAAGAATAAACGATGAAAACCAACCAATCCATTCTCAATATTTTGATCTTCGGGAGATAAAAAATTGGCGAAAGCCCATTCTAAGGAAGCATGTTTTACATAGTAATCTTTAAGGAAATGGATAAAATAGAGCGTATCAGTATAACTAAAAGTACGGTGAACAAATTTTTCAAACCGTTTCAAATCTGAAGGAGAATGTTGGGTAATAAAAGCGTGTGGCGAGCCATCCATTAAGCTAATCAATTCTTTGCTTTTATTGATAATGGTAACACGCTGCCCCCAAGCCAGAATGGCACTCCAAAAGCCCATGATCTCAATATCTTCTTTTTTTGAAAATAAATGTGGAATCGAAATAGGGTCGTTTACAATAAATTGAGGGCGATTGTACTTCTCAACCATTTCATCCAAAAAATATTTCAGGTCGCTTTGGTTTACAAATTCCATTGGGCTGAGAAATAATGTATGAATGGTTAGTGAAGACACTAACCATGGCACACGAACCAAGGCTGCACCTAAAATTATTAATTGTTGTTCAAATAAAGGGTATAACTTTCTTTGCTTTCGTTGCCCAAATTATCCAAAGCTCTTATTTTAATTTTCACAACACCTGGTCGCTCCAATGAAATGGGTTTGAGATATTCTGCCTCGCTCGAACCGTTGATAGAATAGTATATTTTGGCTACATCTATACGATTGTCGGCTGCACCAAGATACAAATTGATACTTTTGGGGTACACACTCAGTGGCTCATCATAGTTTTTGAGCGATATGCTTCCAATTGGGTCTGAACTCAATATATAAGTAATGCGAGGCGGTGTGTTATCAACTTCAATATAAAATTTTGAAGTATTTCTATTATTTACTTGATCTGTACCAAAATAATCTACTTCATAAAAGCCGTCTTCATCGATCGTGAAGGGCTTCGTATACACATTTCCACCCTCTCCATTTATCTTATAGCCGATTTCTTTTACACCGCTTGTCACATCACTTGCTCCTAGCACTATTTTTGTGTTTTTGGTAATGAATAATGTATCTCTAGTCTTATATTTATTGCCAGAAAACAAGTTTGAAAGAGCTGGTGGCACCATATCCATGTCTAAAGAGCGCTTATTCAGTATTGCTTGATCTATTTTTCCATACGAATTGTTGTTCACCTTATCCTTAGCATGGTATTCAATAATGTGTGTACCAGTTCCTTTTGGCAATGTAAAAGGCTCCGAATAGGTACGTACTGCACCGCCATCGATCGAATAAGTTACTTCTTCCACGCCAGCTTTATTATCTTCGGCTATCAATTCTATTTTGGTACGGTCAGATACATACACTCTACCTCTATTTTGGTACTGTTCTCCCACAATATTAGTCGTAACTTTAGGTGCAGTTTTATCCAAAAAGAAGGAATAATCGTTGCCATGCTCAATATTTCCTACATTATCTTTAGCAAAATAAGTAAGAGTGTGGTCGCCCTCTTTCAACTCCGCAAATTTTAGTGACTCTAGGTATATTTTGGCTCCTTTGCCATCAATTTTATAATATCTGCCTGCCACGCCTGCTTTTTCATTGTCGGTAGAAGAAACTTTAACACTGGTGCGGATCGACAAAATATCATTTATATAATCATTGTACACTCCAATTTTTGATACGGGTGCAGTGGTATCGACTTGAAACAGATACGTGCGAGGCTCTGCCACATTACCAGTATTATCGACTGCAAAGGCTTTCAATTCGTAGCTATCTTCACTGCCAAGATCAATTGTACTTTCAAAATTCGCATATTCTGCTCCATTGATGGCATAATAAATACTTTCAACGCCCGACATGGCATCTTTTGAGTAAATATCAGCTTTCAAATACTTGCCGTAAAATAAAATATTCTCCTTCAAAAATTTATTGGCTCCATAAAATTTCACGCCCGTGCTTGGTGCAGTTCCATCTCTATAGATGGCAAAAGCAATTTCCAATTCTGGGTCAATTTTCTTCTTTGTCTTGGCATTTACTGCCCATCTCGAACGCAAATAATTGACACCTTCAGTATCGAAATACATTGGATTGGTGTATTTAGCGGCATTTTCACTGCGCAATAACTGCACTTGAGAGCCTGTAGAATCAGATGAACCAAATAAAAAGAACGGTAAATCTTTATTCCAATACAATTTGCCATTTTCAGCCACATAATATTTTTTAGTATAGGTGGGTTGGGTTTGGGCAAATACCGTTTGAAAAATTGTTGCCAAAAACACCATTGAAGCCAAAGAAAATTTTTTCATCTGAAATAGAGAATTAAAAATAATGCTGTTGAAATATTATATAAAAAATATTAGAAATTGAATCGAACGAATGGTAAGTTGCTAATAATCAACACTACACTTCACGAAAATAAAAAGCCAAAACTAGACCAGTTATCGTATATTTCTCAAATATTAGAATAATTTTAGATATTTTTAGACTGCAATACAATATAATTTTTCTGTGCATTATGAATACCAAAATAAAGAACACTAAAGTAGCCATTATTACATTTCTGTTTGTTAACATATTGTTAATACTACAAAATGCAGAAGCCAGATTTGCCAATGATGAAACCAAAACTTTGATCGAAAGAGGAGATAAATATTTATTATACAGCCGATTTGATAGTGCGCTTACCCAATTTACAGAAGCAAAAGCCATTGCAGAAAATACACAAGACTGGATAGTATACATCGATTGCTTAAATAAAATATCAGAGACCTATTCTTCTGCCTACGACCCTGAAAAGGCACAAAACATAGCCCTAGAAGCTTTAAAACTTGCCAATGAAAAAGCTGGAAAGAACAGTATTCAAGCTGTAGCGGCCTTAAATAACTTGGGCAACGCTCATTATTTACGTGGACGCCACCAAGCAGCGCTAGAAGAGTTCAATAAAGTAATGGAAATGTACGATCTATTGCCAGAAGACAAGAAATATGTACTTTCTGCCCCAGTAATCATGGGAATAGGCAATGTTTATTACAGCAAGTACCAATATCGCGATGCACTCAAACATTTTAAAGATGCGCTAGACATTAATACAAAACATTATGGAGCAGAACATCCTAATGTTGCCTATTCATATATGAGTTTAGGTAATTTATACCGAAATATGGGCAGTTTCAGTAATGCACAAGACAATTTTGACAAAGCCTCCACACTATTGGTAAAATACTTTGGCGAAAATCACCCTTCGGTAGCTACTTCGTACATAGGAAAGGCAGATTTGTATTGCAACACCCGCCAGTACGATCTCGCCATACAGTATTATTTAAAAGCACAAAGTATTTACGAGCAGTTTCTCAAACCAAGCGATCCGCGTTTTGGAGACATATTCATGGGGCTGGGTGATATCAATAAAGGCCAACGTGAATACGAATTAGCCATAGAAAATTATAAAAAAGCCTTAAATATTTTTGTAGGATCGGTCGGAAAAGAACACCAAAACTCAGTAAGAGCGAATTTGGAAATAGGAAATTCGTTTATGTATGAAGAGAAAAATACCGAGGCACTAAAGTATTATAATAATGTGTTGGAGATAAATTATATGCTTGTTGGCGAAAATCATACCAATACTTCGGGAGCTTACAACAACCTTGGAGGTGTTTATTACTTTATAGGAAACTACAATGTAGCACTCAACTATTATGAAAAAGCATTAAAAATAGACAAAGCCATTTATGGAAACGATCACCCAAATGTGGCTAATTCCTACTACAATATTGCTCGCGTCTATGCCGAAAAAGGAAATTCAGAGCAAGCATTAAATTACATACAGCTTGCGATAAATTCATCAATCATAAATTTTGATGACAAAGACATATACACCAACCCCAAACTACTAAATTACTTTGACGACAAAGATTTGATGTGGTATTTAAACTTCAAAGGAGAAACACTTGAGGCAGGATTCAAAACCAATGCAAATGTAAAAGGTTTGGATGTGGCTTTACATAGTTTTGTGCTCAGCGACAGTCTTATAGACAAGATCAGAGAATCTTATACCAATAAAATAGATCAAGCAGAGCTTGCAAAAATAACAACTAAAATATATGCTTCTGCTGTCAACGCTGCATATTCACTTATTAACCTAATCACTCCACAAAACGTCAAATTTATAGATCGTGATGCCACTTACGAACAAAAACTAAAGGAATACAAAGACAAACTGTTCTATTTTTCAGAAAAAAGCAAAGCATGTATGCTATTTTCGTCTGTAGCAAAAGCCAATGCCAAAAACTTTGGTGGCGTACCCGACAGTTTATTGCAAAAAGAAGTCAAATTAAAAAGCAATATAAGCCAACTTACGCAAGAACTGTACATGTACACCGACCCAGAGATCAAAAAACAAGTTGCGCAAAAGCTTTTTGAGTCCAACAGATCATACGAAAGCCTATTGGCTAGTTTTTCAAAAGATTTCCCTAAATACCATGATTTAAAGTACGATGTAGGCGTAGTATCAGTAGCACAACTTCAAAAATTCTTACCTGACACATCAATGCTTATATCATATCTTATTTCCAAAGACAATCTCTACATTATAAGTGTAAGTAAAACAAATATCGACATAATAAAAAAGCCCTATGATGGTAGTTTGGAAAGATGGGTTCGCGCATTTCGAAATGGAATACTATTGAGAATTGATGAAGTCTATTATGCAAATGCTTATGACATATACAATTATCTAATACCCCCAAATATTCCAAATACGATTAAAAATATAATAATCGTACCCGATGGACCAATTCATTTTGTACCATTTGAAGCTTTACTAGATAAAAATGCAAATGAAACAAGTACTTACAAAAATTTGCCATTTCTTGTAAATAAATATGCTTTCTCGTACACCTATGCTGCTAACCTTGTGTATCGAATATTTAATAATCCTAAAACTGCCAAGCCCAAAGCACCTCTTGATGGATATGCATTAGCACCCATCAACTTTAAATACCAAAGCACAGATACTTTAAATAACCAAATCATTAACTATCCATCGCTTGTTGGCACTGAAAGTGAAATTGTTGCCCTAAATGCCATATTTTCTGTAACAGGAAAAAGTTTTATCTATGATATGTACAAAGATGCAAGTGAAACAAAACTAAATGAGATGACTCCTGGCAATTTTCAATACCTTCATCTTGCAACGCATGGCTTTACAAGCGATGCAAACCCAGATCAATCTGGAATACTCTTACATCAAAACAATCGCAAAGAAGATGGAATGCTTTTGGCGGGTGAAATCTATAATATTAACCTAAATGCAGAAATGGTAGTGCTATCGGCTTGCGAAACTGGCTTAGGAAAAACTTCTTTTGGCGAAGGATTGGTAGGTATGGGCCGATCACTTTTGTACGCAGGTGCAAAAAACCTCACATTGTCACTATGGACAGTATCAGATGAGGCTACTAATACATTAATGGCCAAATTTTATTCATACATAATACCTCTAAATGTACCTAGTGCAGTCGACAAATCTTTGAGCTATGCAGCCTACTTAAGAAAGGCAAAATTAGATTTGGTGCATAGCGATAATTTTTCGCACCCCTATTATTGGGCACCCTTTATATTGCAGGGGAAATAATAAGCAAATTTTATATAAATGCTTTATCTAAGCATGGCTAACACTAGTAGATGGTTAATCCTGCTACTTTGCAATACCCATAAGGATTTTCAAAACCTTATGGGTATTCATTTTAAAAAAATTTGTATAGATGACTAATATTTCTCTTTCTGAAAACCAAATATGCGCAATTGAGCACCAAAAGAGTCAGGATAATTTGCTTGAATAAGCGATCGCAATGCCATTAGCGTCTTTTCAATAGTATCTCTTAATGATTTTTTAGAATCTACATGCGTAGAAATATTTTTAGTTGCACTAGACACATCACTTACCAACTTGTCGTATTCTGTTTTAATGTTTTCAAAATACGCTTTGCCATATTTTTTGTCCGCAAAGCCATCCGCTTCTAATGAATTAATAAGCATGCTCAACGCGGTTATTCTTTTGTCTCTATCCTTTGGAAACATATACGCACCACCATTTTTTTCAATGCCATACTTAGCGTAATTAGCAATAGCACTATCTTCAAATTTATCTTTAATATATCCTTTTACATATTTGACTCCCTTCTCAATATTTACGTCTATTTTTTTCAATGACTGCGTAATAGGGCTTCTGCCACCTTTAGCCTCTTTACTAGAAGAATGTAAATTTTTAAAGTTTTCTGCTTGTAATGCAAATTCTGCTTGAGTAGTCCAAAATAATACAAAACGAGGCTCGTTTTTCCAACTTTTACTAACTTCCACAGCCAATGAAGATAAATCCGACTCTTTTCTTGGTAAAGAACCTTTAACTGCTTTTTTTGATAAAGACAATGTGCTTTCTAATGCATCCATGATAATATTTTTAAATTAATTTTTTGTGTAATATACAATACTAAATAATAGAAAATTAAAACTAGCAGAAACCATATCTTGTCTAATTTCCTAACATAAATATTTTATAAATTTATACAAAAAATATTTAGACATAAGCATAAATAAAATAATTATTAATACATTTCAGAAAATACAGGCATAAAATAAAAAATTATGCTCATATTTTTTTAAATATATACTAAAATAATAAAATTATGCTCATATTTTAATTCACGGAAGCATAATTAATTCCATTTTATCCGTTAAAAAATAAAATATAAGTGTTTACATATTATTTTACTTTGTATTATAATAAATAGTGGTGTGATAAATGTAAAAAATAACACTTAGTACAGATAATATTAAAAATTAATAAAAATGGCTTGCTTATCAAAATAATAATAACATTAGTACAAGCCAAATATGCTATTGACGTAGTATTTAGTCTTATTTTTTAAAACTATACCTATTTCCTTATTAGATTTTACCTAATGTGCAAAACTATCTATTTGATTTGCATTTTTATATAAATAAATAAACAAAATTAATCTGTTTTAAAATTAGCATCAAGATCAACATAAAAAAGCCCTCAAGAATATTTCATCTTGAGGGCTTGTTTGAAAAAGAATGCCTATAATTTCTCTAAAACGTTACGAAGTTCTTCTTTGGTGCTGCCCAGTTTTTGCTGAAGCCTGCCCATCAATTCATCTTCTTTTCCTTCTGCAAACATCAGATCATCATCTGTTAATTGTGCATACTTCTGCTTCAATTTACCTTTCATTTCGTTCCAGTTGCCTTTAATGTCAAGCGTTGTCATGGTTTTTAATTTTAAGTGTGAATAATAAATAAATAAGTAGGTTGTATTTTAAATTACGTAATGGCTTTAATCCCAAATACATTCCAAACAACAGAAAGCAAGGCCATTACAATCAGAATATGAATGCTTCCACTAATGTGCAAGGCAAAAAAGCCAATAGCCCAAGCGATTGCTAGCATTGTCGCAAGGATGTAAAGAAAATTTCCCATAGTTGTTTTTATAAAGTTTGTAAAAATACCATGCCATAGCACGCAAAATAGTTTCTTCCGCCCATAGAAATACCGAAACGTGGCGATTGCACAGTTGTTAGTCCAAAATTTTTCAAAAAGCACTATGTTTCGCAAAATACCAGTCGGAAATTTCCTCAATTTGTAGAGAGCAAGGGATAATTATTTGTAAAAAATTTTGCGTGATAGCCTACATTTTCCTAATATTGCAATCCATTTTCTGGAAAAGTATTCATTTACAGAATATCGGGCCCTTAGCTCATTCGGTTATCCCGATAAATCGGGATGACTCAAAATCAGGGGGCTTTGTGTCAGTAAATAGTAGGGCCCTTAGCTCATTCGGTTAGAGCATCTGACTCATAATCAGGGGGTGGATGGTTCGATTCCATCAGGGCCCACAAAAAAGCCACTTGCGATTTTAGTTTCGAAGTGGCTTTTTCATTTTACATTCATTAAGCAAATTGTATTGTCATTTCCCACCATCGTTACATACTAGGCATTCCCATTTTTCCCATCATTTGTTTCATCCCTCCTTTATTATTCATCATTTTCATCATTTTCCGCATATCTTCAAATTGCTTCATAAATTTATTTACTTCCACCACTGTGTTTCCGCTTCCTATCGCTATTCTTTTTCTTCTACTAGTAGAAATCAAATCTGGATTTGCTCTTTCCTTGGGTGTCATTGAGTGAATCATGGCTTTCATTGGCTTGAAAGAATCATTGTCAATTTCGCTATCACCCATCGCTTTTCCCATACCAGGTATCATGCCCATCAAATCTTTTATATTTCCCATTTTTTGAATCTGTTCTAATTGTGAGAGAAAATCTTCAAAATCAAAGGAATTTTTACGTATCTTTTGGTTAATTCTTCGGGCTTCTTCTTCATTATATACCTCTTGAGCACGTTCAACCAAAGAAAGCACATCACCCATGCCAAGAATACGCTGTGCCATACGGTCGGGATAGAAGGCCTCAATAGCTTCCATCTTTTCACCTGTACCAATGAATTTTATAGGCTTATTCACTTGGTATTTGATCGATAATGCTGCACCACCACGTGTGTCGCCATCCATCTTTGTTAACACGACACCATCAAAATTAAGCCTCTCATTGAAAGTCTTGGCTGTATTTACAGCATCCTGCCCCGTCATGGCATCGACCACAAAAAGAATCTCTGAGGGATTGAGTGCCTTTTTTATAGCTTCAATCTCGTCCATCATCAAATCATCTACAGCCAAACGACCAGCAGTATCTATAATTAAAATCTTTGCATGGTTTTTCTTGGCATAAACAAGGGCATTTTGAGCTACTTGAACCGCATTTTTGTTTTCTGGCTCTGCATATACCTCTATGCCTATTTGTTCGCCAAGTGTCTTGAGTTGATCTATGGCATTAGGTCTGTAAAGATCACAGGCCGCTAACATTACTTGCCGCCCATGACTTTTTAGCATTTTGGCAAGTTTGCCCGAAAAAGTAGTCTTTCCAGAGCCTTGCAAACCGCTCATTAATATCACGGCCGGGTCGCCCTTTGTATTAATATCAGATTTTTCGCCACCCATCAACTCAGTAAGTTGGTCGGCTACTATTTTGGTAAAAAGCTGCCCTGGAGAAACTGAAATAGTAATTTTTTGCCCTATCGCCTCATCCTTTATTTTATCGGTGATTTCCTTAGCAACTTTATAGTTCACATCGGCATCTAAAAGTGCTTTTCTGATCTCCTTTATCGTCTGGGCAATATTAATATCAGAAATTCTGCCTTGACCTTTCAAGGTTTTAATGGCTTTGTCTAGCTTGTCACTCAGGCTTTCGAACATGGTAATTGATTATTTGAGGGCAACAAAGTTAAGAAAAATAGTGCCCATTTTCTATGAATAAGCCCAAAGTTTTATTATATTAACAATATAATGCTATTACTACCCAAGTTCTATTATTTGCAGCAAATCCATTTTAAAAAAGATTATTACATTTTAATATTAATCTATCATTAAGTGATTGTTAATTCTGCAAACGAGCTTAAGATCAGTTGATTATATTGCTAATTTTGTTTAAAATAACGTGGTCATGCTAAATCAAATTCAATCGTTTCGCCAAAAACTATTAATATCATATCTGCTCTTTGTAGTGGTGATGTTGGCAGTTTGTAGTGAGATATTTTGGTTCAATTACCTTTTTGCTTCATTAAATTCTTTAGAAAATGACAACAAGAAAATGATGATGCTCAATTTGCAAATGTACAAGACTGAGAAATCGTTCATTCAAAAAGACATCACCAACATTTCTTTCTACAATACAGGTAAAAGCGATTTTTTAGTTGCCCACAGCAATCACTTGATAGACAATTTGCAATTGGTGGAAAGCTTTAAGAGCTCGGCCACGCACGTGGGTTTGTATTCCGAAAACGAGTTGAATAATCTTGAAAATGCCTTCAAAACGTATGAATCGAAATTTGAAAACACCATTGCCCTTCTTCGAAAAAGAGGCTTTAAAGATTATGGAGTGGAAGGCAGCATGCGAAAAAATATCCATAAACTGGAACAAAAATACCCAGAATTTGGCAAAATAATGATGCTTACGCTGCGTAGGCACGAGAAAGATTATATCATTCGGAAGGACATGGTTTATGCCAAACGATTGAATTTTGTAGCCAATCAAGCGATAAAAAAAACATTTACAAAAAACAGAAAAAGACAACGACAAATCATCGCACTGGTGAAAGCTTACAAATCAGATTTCAACAAATTGGTGTCGCTCGATACTAAAGTAGCCGCTTCTTTTGAAGACAAAGACAAATATTTCCTCAACAATATTGAAAAGATAATTGAGAAATTAATCGAAAAATCTACCATTTACATCAGAGATCAGTCGGAGTTTTTGAATACATTATTTTTTACAATCGTTATAGTTTCCATCATATTTGCTATATTCTTGAGCTATTTTTTCTCTAAATTTATTACAAAGCCCATTGCCCAGCTTACAGAAAATGTAGAACAAGTAATTCAAAGTAATTTTGCCACCGCTATCGACCGCACAAATATCCACACAAGAGATGAAATTGGCCTACTTACAAGCAAATTTCACTTTATGATCGAAAAAATAAGAAGCTACATCGGTGAAATAGAGCATAGTAATTCGCAATTAGAAAACCAGAACAACAAGCTGCAATCACTAAATCAAGAGTTGGTGAGTACAAATTCTGTTCTTCAGAGAAAAGAAGATCATATTCAAAAAATGAATACGATAAAAGATAAGTTTTTTGCCATTCTATCGCACGATTTACGAGGACCACTCACTACCACCAAGGGCTTTTTGAGTATTCTTGCCGACCATCCAGATAGTATGCCAGAAGAGCTCAAAAAAGAAACCATTAACAAACTCAAGAAATCAATCGATTTGCAACTTGAACTGCTCTCAAACTTGCTCGATTGGTCGAGTGCCAAGGTCGATGAAATTAAATTTTCTCCAGAGCAAATAAGTATTGGCGTGATGGTAGACAAAAACTTTGAACTCATTGCCGAACGAGCTAATACAAAAAATATTATGCTTGTAAACGATCTTGAAGACAATTGCGAAGTAGTAGCTGATAAAAACATGATCGATTTTATACTCCGAAACTTGATTTCCAATGCAGTAAAATTCACTACCGACAATGGAAAAATTGTTGTCTCTGCCCATAGAAGTAAAGATGAAGTCGAAATAGCTATCGCAGACTCGGGTGTAGGCATTTCAGATAAGCAATTCAAGTTTATATTGAAGCCAGGTGTACATTTCACTACTTCAGGCACTGCAAATGAGAAAGGAACAGGTTTTGGCTTGCTTGTATGCAAGGAATTTGTAGAAAAACACGGTGGAAAACTGAAAATAAAGAGCAAAGAAGGTGAAGGAACCGTGGTGAGTTTCACTATCAAAAACCAAACTGACATCAACAATTTCATCAAAACAAACAAAAACAACACTGCCATAGCTCTCGAATACACCAAAGTGATCGACATCGTGTAGTCTAAGTGCTACTTTTTTCTAAATTCATTGGGCAGTAAAATAAAAACAACCTGCTTTGTTGCTATTTTTGCATACACTTTTGAAAAAACAATGCAAAAGCTAACACTCTCTCAATCTTTCCAACAGAAGCTATCACCACAGCAAATTCAATTTATAAAGCTTTTGGAAGTGCCCACTGCCGAGCTAGATACCCGTATTGAAGAAGAACTAGAAATAAATCCGGCATTGGAAGAAGGCTACGATGAGATAAAAACCGAAAGCCTCGACAAAAATACTGATGAAAATGAGGGCGATTCGCAAGATCTCGAGGGCGATGACATGTCGCTGTCTGAGTATCTGGGTGCTGATGACAAGGGCTACAAAATGAGCGATGGCAACGACCCAGAAGAAGACGATAAAGAGATACCCATAGCTGATGAAACATCACTTTTCAGCAGCCTAGAAACCCAATTAAACTTTCTGGGACTAAGTGAACGAAAGGCTGCCATTGGTTTGCAAGTCATAGGCAGTCTCGATGAAGATGGCTATTTGAGACGCAAGATCGAATCGATCGCTAACGACCTTGCCTTCACGCAAAATATCGATACAAACGAAGAAGAAATACTAGCTATTCTTGCCAAAATTCAGGAATTTGACCCTGCAGGGATTGCAGCTAGAGATTTACAAGAATGTTTGCTCTTGCAACTCGACCGTAAAACCGATCACCTCAAAGATGTAAACAACGCCATCTCTATTATTGAAGATTGCTTTGATGAATTTACCAAAAAACACTACGATAAAATCGAAAAGAAGCTCGGCTTGCAGCCTCACGAACTCAAAGCTTCTCTAAAAATCATTACAAAATGCAATCCAAAACCTGGAGGCAACGATGACGGTAATATAAAATCTCAATATATCATCCCTGATTTTGTGTTGGTAAACAACAACGGCAAGCTAGAATTGAGTCTCAACTCAAAAAATGCTCCTGAACTGCAAGTAAGTAGCTCGTACATTGATATGTTTGATACCTACGAGAAAAGTGCCAAAACCGACAAGAAACTAAAGGAGGCTGTAAGCTTTGTAAAGCAAAAACTCGATGCTGCCAAATGGTTTATAGATGCCATCAAGCAACGCCAAGCCACCTTACTCAATACTATGAACGCTATCATCAAATACCAATACGACTACTTCTTAGATGGAGATGAGCAAAAGCTAAAACCGATGATCTTAAAGGATATAGCTGATAGAATAGACATGGATGTATCTACCATATCTCGGGTGGCAAGCAGCAAAACTGTACAAACTGAATTTGGCACCATTCCCCTCAAATACTTTTTTTCTGAAGGCATAGCAACCGATAGTGGTGAAGATGTAAGTAGCAGGGAAGTAAAAAATGTACTTGCCAACCTAATCGAAACCGAAGATAAATCAAGGCCTTTGGGTGACGAAGAACTAGAAAAACTGTTAAAAGAAAAGGGCTACAACATTGCCAGAAGAACCGTAGCCAAATACCGAGAGATGCTAAACATATCCGTAGCTAGGCTTAGGAAGGAGCTCTAAACAAAATAAATAGAACCGATAGATATCATCTACCATGAGAATACTTGTAGCTATATTATTAGTGCTTATCGCATGGCCTTCTCTACTCGTTTTATTTCCAGCTCCAATCAATATACTATGGCTGGTAAAACTCGGAGTAACCGAACTAGGTATATGGCTTATTATTCCACTACTTGGTCTATCTCTTTACTTATTATTAGGTAAAAAATATCATATCTTTAGCTACATCGGGCTCATAGCCACTATTGTATACCTAGTACCTACCTCTAAAGCCACAATTTTATCCTTTTCATTGCCCAATCAACTGGAAAAAGCCTATGGCAAAATACTAACAATACCAAAGTTTCCAATCAATTTCAAAACTTTATTAGTAGGCATACCAACACCCATAATCAATGTGCAAACTTTGGTATACAGCACAATAGATACCACAAAACTTACCATAGATTTATATACCGATGCCACCAAAGGCCTAAAACCGTGCATAGTATCAGTACATGGTGGAGCGTGGTCGTCTGGCGACAACAAAACATTCATAGATTTTAACAAACACTTTGCTGATCTTGGCTATGCCGTTGCCGATGTAAACTACAGACTTGCCCCAGCAGCCGTATTTCCAGCACAAGAGCAAGATATACTGCATTCAGTACAATACTTGAAACACAACGCTGCAGCTCTACAAATAGATACAACCAAAATATTTCTCTTGGGCAGATCAGCAGGAGGACAAATAGCGGCAGTAGCAGCCTTCCATCTAGGCAAATCGCAGATAAAAGGGCTTATTTGCTTCTATACACCATTTGATATGGTATGGGGATATTCGTTTCCAGGCAATCCACTAATACTAGACTCACGCAAAGTATTAAGAGACTACCTAGGCGGTAGTATAGATGATGTGAAACCCAATTTTTACGCTGCATCACCAGTGCATCAAGTAACCAAAGATGCGCCACCTATAATAATGATACATGGTGAAGCTGATGAAATGGTAGCATACCAACACAACTTAAGACTAATCTATCAAATTAAAGACAAGAACGTTCCGTACTCACTACTCTCATTACCATATGCAACACACGGCTGCGACTACTTCCACAATAGCCATAGCGCACAATTGAGTACGTACGCTATCGAATACTTTCTAACAAGATATACACATTGAAATACAATATTACTAAGTGCCTCATACTTCTACTGCCCATTTTCATTGCATTTCAAATACCAGAACCTAACTACAATAC
>JBJXGB010000026.1:0-8823 GCA_046152935.1 Cytophagales bacterium | reverse complement strand
GGTGCTTTGGCCATTGAAAATCAATCGATTGATAAACGAAATGCCATTGGAATTTGGGAAACGGAGAAGATAATGATCGAAATTAAATCGGAGGCCAGGTTTATCATCATTGAGATGCCCATAAATCACTAAGGTATAAATTTCTGAATCTAGATTTGGGGAAAAATGGTTTGAAAGCCAAAAAGTATACATCAAAATGAATAATGGCAGCGTAGTGCATGAACTTTGGCTTGGTTTCCTGCAGCATCCAACGCAACAAAAAGTTTATTCGTAGAAATCAAATGAAGGAAGACCTTGCATTCATCAAAATGGGGTTTGATACAAAAAAACAGATTTAACGATTTCTTAAAGCCACACGACTTATCTTCGCATACTTTTACAATCAGAAAATGGAGGTATGCAATTCGAACTTACAACAGAATTTTTAGATAGAGTTACAGAAGCCATTGACGGTGAAAATGATGTTTTCTTGAAGGAAACATTTGAAGAAATGTATGCAGAGGATATTATTCCATTGTTGTACGAGCTCGATAGTCATAGGCAGAAGCATATTCTCACTGTATTGGATGCCGAAACAGTAGGTAGAATAATCACAAATATTGATGCAGAAACTAGAATTACGCTGTTTAAAGAGTTTGAACCTGTTGAAATAGCAAGATTTATCAACGAAATTTATTCGGATGATGCTGCAGATATTCTCAATACTCTGCCCATTAAGTCACGCGAAGAAATTATTGCCAATATTGAAGATAAGGAAATGGCTTCGCACGTCAATGAATTGCTGAGATACGATGATGATTGTGCGGGCGGTTTGATGGCTAAAGAATTGATAAAAGCCAACATTAATTGGAACGTAAAGCAAACGATCGAAGAAATACGCAGACAAGCTGAAAATGTCGAAAAACTCTACACTATTTATGTAGTTGACGATCATGATGTCTTGCTTGGTAGGCTTTCACTAAAGAAAATTATCCTTGCCAAAGACCGCACCAATATTTCTGAATTGTTTGAAGATGATATTCACGTAGTGGAAACCTACACAGATTCGGAAGAAGTAGGAGAATTGATGCAGAAATATGATTTGGAATCTATTCCTGTTGTAAATGTGCAGGGCAAGTTGGTCGGAAGAATTACCATTGACGATGCCGTAGATGTTTGGAAAGAATCGGCTGCTGAAGATATCAATGCCATGACTGGTATTTCCACCCCCGTAGAGGAGGACGACACAGTTTGGAAACTTTCAAAAGCACGCTTGCCTTGGCTAATCGTAGGCATGTTTGGTGGGCTTTTAGGTGCAGCTTTTATGGGGCTGTTTGAGGCTAATTTGGTTTTGGTGCCCGCTATGGCGTTTTTTATTCCCCTTATTACCGCCACAGGTGGCAATGTCGGTGTGCAGTCTTCTTCTTTAATCGTGCAAAGTTTAGCAAATTCAGTTGGCTTCGAAGAAAGCAACGCCAAGCGGCTGTGGCGTGTGGCACAAGTAGCGCTGTTCAATGGATTAGTCATTTGTACCATTGTATTCGTTTTTGTAATGATTATTGGCCATCCAGCTAAATTGGGACTAGTAGTAGCTTCTGCTTTGTATTGTGTGGTGCTTTTGGCCTCTATTTTAGGTACGATTACGCCATTAATTTTAGATCGAATGGGTATAAATCCTGCCTTGGCTTCCGGTCCGTTTATTACCACTGCCAATGATTTGCTGGGAATTGCCGTTTATTTTGGTGTGGCACATTTGCTATATCACATGTAAATGGTTGTTAATCAATAATATACGAAAGTTGAATTAGCGATATTTTAGATTTCTGGTAATACGGTCAACAAATGCGGCAATCTTTCTTTTTAATTCCACAATTAAATCAGATATTGACTACGATTTAATCTTACAACTAATTTTTGCAGACTGATACCGAAGTTCATACTTAGAAATACTTATTTTTTACTTGTTTTACTAATTGCCAAGCCCATTTTGGCAGTGCAGAAAACGAATTATGATAGCTTGGCTGCATTGGAATCGTCACTTGTTGTTGGCGTTCAGAAAGTAGATTTGATGTACCTACTGGCTCAAGAGGTGAAAGATTCGGATACGCAAAAAGCCTACAAATTCGGCAAAACACTCTACAATATTTCTATCGAAATTGGCTACTACCAAGGTGAAATAAAAGGCCTGCTAACGATGGGCGAATGCCTCGATAATCAAGGTCAAGTGGCAGAAAGTGTGCAAATGCTTGAGGAGGCTCTTAAAATTTCGAGAGATAACAAGAATGAAAAATTGATTTCTGATTGCTTGAAAGCACTTTTTTATGTCTACTACAATACCCAAAATTTGGATGTAGCTGAGAAATATTTGATTGAAAAAGCGGAAATAGATGCCAAAACTGAACAGACAAAAGGAGATAAAGCTGTAAACTTAGATTTGCTGGGGCTGATAAATGAGGAAAAAGGCAAATTTTCTATGGCATTGCAATGCTACAAGCAAGCCCTCAATGCGATCGAAAATAGCAACGACACCATTCTTAGATCAACTTTGACCAACAATATTGGCATTGTATACTTCAAGCAGGGGCAACTCGATTCGGCCTTGGCTTACCACCGAAAAGCCTTAAAACTACGAGAAACTAAGAATGACGAATATAGAATTGGCTTTGTTACGCTGTGGTTGTCAAAAACTTTATTATTTGCAGGCTATACAGATTCAGCCTTGTACTATGCTCAAAAAGGATTGGCAATAAATTTGAAAGGAGGACCAGAACACGCATCACTTTTAGCGTACGAGGTGCTGACAGATATTTACAAATCGAAACAAGTATACCAGAAGGCACTGCTTTACAAAGAAAAATACGATTCAATAAATAACATTATTAACAATGCCGATCAGGCAAAATTGATCGCTAGAGTTGAAAGTAAATACCTAATTGAGCAAAAAAACAAAGAGATCAAGTACAAAGAGCAAGAAATTGAGAACAAGAACTTTATTATTTACATTACGCTCATTGTTATTGCATTTGTAATTTCGATCAGTTTGGTACTTTACAACCGAAATATGGTACGAAAGAGGCTCAATCTCTTACTGTCGCAGCAAAAAGCTGAACTTTTTGAGAAAAACCAAGAGATTGAAGCCCAGAATGAAGAATTGTCGGAAAAAAACCAAGAGATCGAAACCCAGAACGAGGAAATTTCTGCTGTTAATCTGAATTTGGAAGAAGCAGTGGCGAGCCGAACCAAATTATTAGTCGAAAGTGAAGAGCTGCTCTCAATGTCGCAAAGTTTGGCAAAACTTGGCAGTTGGTCGCTCGATTTGAACACTGGCGTTTACATGCTTTCAAAAGAAGTGTACAATATTTTTCACTTCAGCCCAGATTTTGAACCAAGTTTAGATACTTTGTTTCCTTTTGTGGGCAAAGACAAATCGAGAGAATTTAGGTCGAAAATTCAAGCAACAGTCGAAAAAAATATTCCTTTTGAATTTGAGTTTGAACTTCTTACGCACGATACGATACAGAAGTATATTTATGTTTTGGCCATTCCAGATCTTAACTCCAAAACCGAAAAAGTAGTTTGTATCAAAGGGTGCGTGCAAGATATCACTGAAAGAAAGGTAAATGAACTAAATTTCGTAAGCCAGACTGGTGAATTGATAGAATCTAACAAGAAAATGGCTGAATTCAAGCTAATGGCACTTCGATCGGTGATGAATCCGCATTTTCTCTTCAATTCTTTAAACTCCATCCAATATTTTATTGCCAAAAACATCAAAGAAAAGGCTATTGATTATCTCTCTCAATTTTCCAAATTGATGCGGTTGATACTTAATAGTTCCATTAACAACACCATCACGCTCTCGCAAGAAATCGAGATGCTAAAGCTCTACGTAAGTTTAGAATCGCTGCGATTTGACAAATTCACCATAAAATTTTTTGTCGAACCCGATTTAGACATCGACTATATCGAGATCCCTTCTCTATTGATACAGCCATTTGTAGAAAATGCCATTTTGCATGGCTTGAGCAATCTTTCGCATAACGATGGCGAACTTGAGATTAGCTTCAAAATGCAAGACGACAAGCTCTTGTGCATCATTGAAGACAACGGCATAGGCAGAGCTGCCGCCAAAAATGCCCATGAACATGAAATTAAACTGCACAAATCGGTGGGAATGCTGGTGACATCTGAGCGCATAAATATGGTGAGCAGCGATGATTTATTGGCTATGAATATCACCGACAAAACCGATGAAAATGGCAATGCCACTGGTACAAAAGTGGAGATCGTTTTGGCTATTGATTAGAATGTCTAAATACAGCTAGTTTGTCCAATACAATTTAAGTGTCTTAATAAGTTGGTAGTCGAGCTGCCAAAGTGCACCAGTGTTTTATTTTCAAATTCTTAACATTCAATTTACAAAATGTGCTTATATTGAAGCATGTTAAATTATGAGTTTCCGATTGATGACATAAGCGGTTTAAAAACCTACGAATATGGTGATGTGAAAATTATTTTTGACCAGATTTCACATCATTCGTCTCTGGAATTCAATTTTCCGCAAGGCGGTTGCCAGCAAAGAAGCCACCTTATTTCAATGATATTGGCAAAATCAAACATCGAACATTGCAAAATATGGCTGTTTTCGCCTGCTGCTTTGTACGATTTCGATCAACGTTCGCTCTTTGTAGCTGATACTAATCAACTTTCTCCCGACAACATTATTTACTGGAACTACCACACGGCTCCATTGGTGAAAATACAACTGGGCGATAAAGTAGAGAAATTCGTCATTGATCCTTCTTTGAATAGAGAACAACCACTTACTATTATCGATTGGTTGAAATGTATGGGCAATAGTGAAATTTGCAAATACACCTTCTTATTGCCCGAAAAATACTTTTTTAATTGCAAATACAACGACAATTCGCAGCTTACTAATGTGTTTGATGGCTCATTTTTTGAATATGTAAATCCTGCAAAAGATAATTTGGTACTTGAAAAGGGCTTGGCCGTCAATGACATGGCAATGATTATTTACCACAAGTACATAAAACCACTAATGTATAACGGCAATGCAAATGAAAGCGTGCGATTATTTGATTTGAAAGAGATATTTGGCAATGCCACAGCCCTAGATTTGATTTTTTCTCTTAATTTAAGTGGCAACACCGACAACACTTCGCTGAGATATGTAATGGCAAAGTATGGCGATATTGTAAATGAAGCCAAGCAAATATTCAACGAAAAACTGCTCTATTGGACAAGATTTACCAATAAGCTGCTTTCTGATAGTAATATGTAATTTATTGAATGGTGGTTGTAGGCAATCGCCTTGGTTCGTGAGACATAAACAAAATCGCAAATTAAATTTTTTTATAAAAGTTTAAAACTTTTGGGAAGATGAGTTTACTGCATGCTCTGTCTTTTCACTCAGCGGAGCCTTTGTAGGGCTACAAAACCTTGCCTGTCGCTACGGGAAGCCTTTGAAGGGCTACAAAACCTTGTCTGTGGCTATGGGAAGCCTTTGAAGGGCTTCAAGACCTCGCCTGTCACTATGGGCAGCCTTTGAAGTGCTTCAAGACCTCGCCTGTGCCGTGGTGTCGGGAGTTTCCTCCCGACACGATTAATACAAATCCAATCTAAAGTCGTTGAAATTTAGCTGTAAGTACAGAGGTATATTTATATAGTAGTGCTTCATTTTATAAAAAAGGCGTTCAAAATTTAGTTGCGATTACGCATTATTTAGATTTTGTGTGGCTGAAAGTGTCGGGAGGAAACTCCCGACACCACAAAAATTGAAATACTTAAAAGAATTCCCTGTAAAACGCCAAAAAGCAATAAAATGTCAATGAGATTCAAAAGCTAAATTTTGAATAAATATCAGTATTTAGAATGCTAAAATAAAAATCTTGACAAATAAATATCTTGATAAATGGGAAATGCGGAGCCTGAGGCCTGGAATACTTAAACTCGCAAGATGCGGGCGAAAGCGGGTTGAATGGAAGAAGGATTATAACAATACTTTTAGTAATTATACACGAAAAACTATTTCTTAAAAATAGGCCTCCTTTAATTGGAATTTTGGAGGGGATTTTTTAGTATTGAGAAGGAGAATTGGAATAGAGCGGACGTTCGAAAATTTGGGGTCGAAGCGGACGCTATGACCAGTGTGATAATTTTTATTTAAAACCAAGGTAAATATTAGTTTTTGAAAAATGGTAAGCACTATAGTTGACAGATTAAAAAGTCCAATATTTGGTAATTTTATATTATCCTGGCTTGGCTGCAATTGGAAAGTAGTTTATTTTACAATTTTTGTAAATGAAAACTGTATTAATGGCTATCCAAATAAATTAGTTTACATTCAGGAGGAAATATTTAATTCTTATAGTGATCTAGAATTGCTATTTTATCTATACGGTCTTCTCCCTCTAATTTTTACAATATTTATGGTAACTTTTTACCCTTGGGTTGCAAATAAAGCTAAACTTCTACCAGAGAAGTTTAGAAATCAATGGAATGAAAAAAGTAAAGAGTTCAAAACAGAACTCGAATTGAAAAATATTGAGGTCTTAGCTAATTATCATAAGTTAAAAGTAACTAATACTGAGGTTACTGATGAAATAGAAAAAGTTAAGCTAGAAAATAGGAGTCGCGAAATTGAAACAACAATCTTATCTGCTAAAATCAAAAAATTAGAAGAGGATAAAGAAGAGTTTTTATTGCAAAAGATGAAAATCGAAAAAGAATATAAAGATAAATTAGTAAAGGAACTATCATTTAACATAGAGGGGGATTGGCAATTTCATTTCATCTTTAATGATATTGATGGGTCAGTTCATGAGCAATATCAAAATTTAACAATAAAGAAAAATCCTGATTTGTTATTAATTGATGGAAAACCTGAATTCAAAATTTCGGACTTTAATTTTTCAAAATATCCAGAAGAAGGCTTTTCTTTTATCCGTACATCTACACAAGCAATGAACTCTGAAAAAGAGCAACCTTACAGTATAATATTTGTGAAGCAGGTTTGTAAAAACATTTATAAAGGTCAGGAGTATTTGCTTGAAGAAAAGCTAATTAGTAATGTTACTTTTACTAAAAAATAGCAACTTCAGCCGTGCTGGTATTTTCCACCAGCAACTCAGTTATCCGTAGATTAGCAAAGCATATCTACGGATTGGAAAATGAAAAAGAAGCTCTGCCTCGAGGTTAGAAGTGAGCTTTATTGATACAGTATTCTCCTTTATGCCATTTTACTTGTTTGTCAAAGAACCAAGAATGGCAAAGAAACTATAATTTGTTATGATAAATTGGAATGAGATTATTGTCGTAGTAATTTCTGTAACTATTACAGCTTTATTTAATTTTTTTAAAAATGTACCCTTCAATTCTCAAAAAAATAAGGAGCGAGAATTTGTGCTAAAAATTTTGAAAGATATTGAGCAGCTAGATGGTGATAGCGAGTTCAAAAATACAATTGTTAATGAATTTAAAAGGGTTGTAATTAAAGAGATCAAAGGGATCGATGTTTCATATAAAAAGTATAAATTAATTGAAAAGAGCGGTGTTTTAGATAAATATTCAAACAATCAGATAAAAGCTGCAAGTAAATTTTTCGACTATTCGGGTGCTAAATTAGTTGTTAAAATTCCAATTTTTGAAAAAATTCTTTCTATTTCCTTTCTTGTTTTTGCAATATTCATCATAATTATTAGCATTTTGATATACGCTTTGACATTATCAACTAGTGGCACTATACTACGATATGTACTTTTAATGGGAACATCAATACTTACAATGGTTTGTGGATTTTACATAATAAGCGAACATTCTGCTCCTGCAAATGTTGCTCGATTGATTAAAAATGACTTAGAGCGAGAAGTAAATATTTTGCCTTAACTGTCCGTAGGTTAGCAAAGCCCTCACTGGTCTTAGCGTCCTCTAAGACCCCAAACTATCGAGCGTCCGCTCATTTTCAAACTAATTAGTATATTTGCCTATGGGCAGAAAGTACAAATTTCACGATCACACCAAGTTGTATTTTGTAACTTTTACTGTCATCAATTGGATTGATGCATTTATTCGAGAAGAGTATCGAAATATAGTTTACCAAAGCATAGCTTATTGTCAGCAACACAAAAATATGGAAGTATATGCTTATTGTATCATGACAAGCCATATTCACATGATCATTGGTACAGAAACTGGAAATTTATCGGATATTGTAAGAGACTTTAAAAGTTATACTTCTCGTCAAATCAGGATAGAATTAGAAAAGAGCAATACTGAAAGTCGTAAAGAATGGATGCTATGGATGTTCAAAAGAGCAGGAATTAAGAATGAACGAAACATAGATTTTCAATTTTGGATGCAAAATAATCATCCAGTAGAGTTAGATAATTTTGAAAAAACACAACAAAGACTAAATTAAATTCATGAAAATCCAGTAGAAGCAGGGTTCGTAGAAAAACCAGAAGATTGGCTGCATAGTAGTGCGGCAGATTATTTTGGTGTTAGAAAAGGACAGGTAGAATTGATATATTTAGAATAAGTCACACAAGCGGACGCTTGCTATATGGTAGGTCTTAGCGGACGCTAAGACCAGCGAAGGGATGCTAAAGCTCTACGTAGAATGACCCTTCAATCCCATTTGTTGTATGAGGTATTTTAGGGTCATCTAAATAATGGAACATGTTAGGTAAGGCCCTTTTCATGACCATAAAGCTTCTTCTAAGTAATTTATGGGTATATCCATACTTGCCAGATGGATAATAAGTACAATGGCTCAAGAATCCTTGATGTATTTCTTTCCATTTATAAAATCGTTTCAACCAG
>JBJXGB010000024.1:0-2828 GCA_046152935.1 Cytophagales bacterium | reverse complement strand
TTCTCACGCCCCTATCAATTAATTTGTGGTTGGAAAGCTGCATATCTACCATTTTGTTGCCTTTCACTTTGCCTAGCTTTATCATTACTGCTGTAGAAATCATATTTAAGACCAGTTTTTGCGCTGTCCCAGCCTTCATACGCGTGCTACCTGTTACAAATTCTGGTCCCGTTACTACTTCAATTGGATAATTGGCCACTTTTGAAATTGCAGCATCAGGATTGCAACTTATCGAACCTGTTGAAATATTATTTTTATTACACATTTCCAAACCTCCAATCACGTAAGGTGTTCTACCAGAGGCTGCTATGCCAATCACAAAATCATTTGTATTTACGTTGTAGGCTATTAAATCGTGCCAAGCTTGATTGATATTGTCTTCGGCAAATTCTACTGCTTTCCGTATGGCCGTGTCTCCACCTGCAATAATTCCCAATACCATATCAAATGGCACGCCAAAGGTAGGTGGGCATTCAGAGGCATCTACTACGCCAAGTCGACCACTTGTGCCGGCACCAATGTAAAATAGCCTGCCGCCAGCTTTCATTTTTTCTACTATTTGCTCAACCATTTTTTCTATTTGGGGAATGGCTTTTTCGATGGCAAAAGGCACTGTTTTATCGAGCGAATTGATGTTTGTGAGCAATTCAACTACGCTCATCTGCTCTAAATTTTGAAATATTCCTTCCGATTCTGTTACAGATTGCATGGTAAAATAGGCTGATTTGTGGTTGGCTATTGAAACTAAACGCAAGTTTTCTGCAAAGCAAGTGCCAATAATTAGATTTTTGGCTATTTTTGAATAATTTCTTATTTATTAAATAGAACATCAACTTTAAAAAGTAATTAACAAAGCATTTATTCACCTCATTAAGAATTGTTGAAATCACTTACTTGGTTTTTGTGGGCACTTTTTCTTTTTTTCTTTTGGGGGAATGATACAGCCTTGGCACAAGCACCAATCTCCAAAGATCAAAAATACATAAAGAAGATTGATCGAAAAATCACCCTCAGCCCGTTTGTGGGCATTGGGTACATACCAGCCGCAACTTCTATCAACGCTTTTGGCGATAAAGACAATCTTTTTGCAGGCTTCAATCCGTTGATTAATGCTGGTTTGGGTGCTTTTTACCCTTTAAAAGTCTATCCGCGATTGCTGTTTAGTGCCGAATTGAGCATACTTTTTTCAAAACGGGGCTATTACACCCTCAATATCAATACTTTATCAGCTGGCGCTAAGTTTTTATTCAGAGACAAACGAAAGAAATTTAACCCTTACATAGCAGCAGGTTTAGGCATGCCTTTCTTGCTGTATTTTCAAGAAGCACACAATGAAGATTACATACCTACCGAGAAAACAGCCATTCAATTTGGTGAAGCTTTGAAATTTGAAAAGAGAATTCCAGAGAAAACTATCTTATTGCCGCTGTTTGCGCCTTACGTGGCACTAGGAGCACAATACCGCATAGATAAGAAATACAGCGTCTTTTTACAGGCTGGTGCAAATCCAGTATTTGGCAGCCAAGCTGGGCTAAAAGAAGTATCGCCAGTTCACAATGCTGCCCTCACTTATTTTACGGCAAGGGGAGGGGTAAACATCCAGCTAATGAAGCCCAAACCGCCTTACATCGATACGGCAATGATACCAATACCCGATGATTTGATAGCATTGGCTGTGCCCGAAGAATATTCTAAAAGAGGAATGCTCGTGCTCGAGGGCGTATTTGATTTGCAATTGCGAGAGGGGCTCAAGCACAACGTGCGGCTCGAAGTGGGCGAACATGAGTTGATTGTTGAAGAACAAGTACAAGATCCTTGCAAAGTTACTTGCTATTTGTACAACCAGAATGGCGATATTATATCAAGAGCAGAATCTAATCCCGAAGGGAAAATAGTGTTTTCTGATCTCAATAAAGGCATTTACGATCTTAGTTTTGTGCTTGAAAAGCCCTGTACATCCGCTAATTTCAAATACAAGTTTCCAGACCCTAGTGTGCATCCATTGCTCCAATACAATGAGGACGGCACCATAAATGATTCGATCACTTATTACATTGAAGGCAAAGTGAGCACGCCTGATACGGGCAGTTTTAGCTTTGTGTACAAATCTTCGCCCCTGTTTTTGGCTTCCACCAACAAAATGCTAAACGACAATTTCGATGTGGCAGTGTATTTGGCCGACAGTACCAAAATGCTCATTGCTAAATTTGAGCCTGGCAAAAACGAAAGCTTTCATTTCAAAAAACTGCCTACAAAAAACTATGAAATAATATACAAAGTACCCGATGCAGAGTTGAAAACTGGTGTTGATTACACTTTTTACGACAATTACAAGGTTGCCAACAAAAGGGTCACTTTTGTAGATGTGAAAGACAGCACTATGCAGATCATCACGGAAGAAAATCGCTTCTATGAAAAGCTCAAATATAATTTGAAAGGCAAAGTGACATTGAAAGACACTTTAAATAAGCTAGCCGATGTCACTTTGTATTTGGTGAATGAAAAAAAGAAGATATTGTTCGTCAAAAAGCCCGAAAAAGATGGTTCGTTTCTATTCAAAAACCTGCGATCGAAAGTAAAATACGAAGTTTTTTATGAATTGGAGAATAAGATCGGGAAAATCAGCATCAACCACAAAGAAGAAGAGCTGGTGCCTTTGCCAAAGTCTAATTTAGACGATGTAGATGTGGTGGGTCGCAGGAGGCGATTGGTGCCAGACTTGCAGGGTGGGGATGAAGATCATTTGGTAAGCTACAATGTAAAAGGCTCGTTGGTAAATCCGAAAGGCTATGGGGTGTATGTAGGTGCTTTTGAGAACATTATGAATG
>JBJXGB010000023.1:0-6361 GCA_046152935.1 Cytophagales bacterium | reverse complement strand
GTATAGCTGCCATCAAACTCGTATTTTTTCATCGCATTGCGAAAAAGCCTGCGTGCCTTTTGAATTTGCTGGGTTATTTTTGGGAGATATGTTAATCTTAAAGGAGTTCCGTATTTCTTGATGAGCTTCATCAATGGAATGTCGTGAAAATAAAGCTCGTTTTTAAGTTCTTTGAATTCTACTGTAGGAAACTCGTAATTTTGGTGAATAAGGTCAACGTATCTATCCATTAATTTATTTAAAAGGCATAAAGAAATTATTAATTTACTCTAAAAGGTTGCAAAAATGAGAAAAAAAGAGGGGATTCAAAATTAAATTTTAGTAAACTTGAAACATGTTTTTCTTCCTTTCAAAAACCATAGGTTTGTTAGCTTCACCTAGCACGCTCATTTTTGCACTAATTGCTATTTCGTTTCTAATCAAAAAAGAAGTTTTACGAAAAGTAACCTTGTTTTTTGCATTAGGCCTGTTGTTTTTTCTATCAAACCAAGCCATTTACTCCTATTTTATCAAAAAGTGGGCTTATCCTATCACACCAATAGCCGAAATAGATGGTTTTGATATCGCCATTGTGTTGGGTGGTGCTTCGCGACTCGATTTCTCAGATACAAATAGGGTTTTTCTAAACGAAAATGCAGGCGATAGAATTGTGCAGGCTGTACAGTTGTATAAGATGCGGAAAATTAAGAAAATTTTGTACACAAGTGGTTCTGCATCGCTTACAGGCAATAAACTTGCAGAAGCAGATCAGGCAAAGAAGCTGTTTTACATCTTGGGGGTTGCCAAAGATGATTTGATTTTGGAAAACCAATCTCGCACCACCTACGAAAATGCTTTGTACTCGGCTATTATTTTGAAAAGAGACTATGCAGATATGCGTTATCTGCTTATTACCAATGGCTTGCACATGAAGCGAGGAATGGCCTGTTTTGAAAAGCAAGCTATCGAATGCACGCCATTTCCGATTGAAAATGATGGTGCCTACGATGAAAAAGAGTGGGACACGTATGTAATTCCAAAGATATATGTAATGGTTGGTTGGGAAAGATTTTTCCATGAATACGTAGGTTTTTGGTCGTATAAATTTAAAGGTTTTGTGAGTTGAAGGCTGTTTTACTCGTAATCAGTCAAAAAAAGGTTTGTGAAACATCAGTATCAGCCAATGAAAAATTTTATTGTACAGCGAGAAGAGAAAATCAGGAAAAAGGTAGACCAGTATGGGAAAGTAGCGGCAGTGATTCTGGTTGTTAGCACAATTCCTGACGTATACTTTCAGATTTGGCAAAATGTGCTGGTGGTAGCCTTTATGGTTGCTTATTTTTTGGTTCTTGTATATCTTAATAAAAAATCTAAAGCTACTTTTTTTGGCACTTTGCTCTCGATCGGAGTCAATGGCATGACCTTCTACGCCAGTGTTTCTTTTGGAGAATTAAGTAGAGCCTACCTATTTTACTTGCCCTTAATTATTGGTACTTTTTTAGTGACAAATTATCGAAATAAGCTGGAGATTGTCTTAAACGTGGGTCATATTGTTGTAGGTATTTTTTTACTTGATTTCTTAGATTTAGATTTTTTGAGAGACAAATCTATTGAAAATGCTTCAATAGTCTGGTTTGGTAAATTTAATACCATTTTGGCTTTGGTCGCAGCCATTTATTTTTTCATTGGTTTTATTAAGGAAATATCTGAGAATGAAGAAAAGTTGCTGCAATCTACAAGGCAACTGGAAGATCAGAATGATGAATTGCTCAAAAAAAATGAAGAATTAGATAGGCTTATTTACAGCATTAGCCACGATATAAAAGCACCATTGTCTTCCATTGAAGGTTTGGTTTGTGTCACTAAACTTGAAAATAACCAGCCTACATTGAATGAATATTTTGACAGAATGATTTCATCTACCAAAAGATTGAAAAATTTTTTGGAAAACGTAATCGATTTTTATAAAAACACCAAGTTTGAATTGATACCAGAAAAAATAGATTTCGATCACGAAATAGACTTGATTTTGCAAAATTTAAAATATGCACCCAATTTCAAGGATATCGATTTTATGGTCGATATCAACCAATCTTCCATTGTGAAATTGGATAAAATGAGGGTGCAGACGATTTTGATAAATTTGTTGAGCAACGCCATCAAATATCAAAATGAAGAAATTGAGCACAAAAAAATTGAAATAGCGATCAATATTGATAAAGGGATAGTTAAAATTGAGGTTTCTGACAACGGTATTGGCATTCCGAACGAGATTCAAGACAAAATTTTTGAAATGTTTTACAGAGGTACCGTAAAATCAGACGGTTCTGGCCTTGGGCTATATATTTTGAGTGAATCTGTAAAAAAACTAAATGGGAAAATTGCTTTAGCCTCAGTTCCAACTGTTTACACAAAATTTACCGTTGAAATTCCCTTCATTAGCACTAATGAACTTTGAAAAAATGTTGGCTTAAATGCTTTCCACATCCCAAGTATGGTCGGCAAGCAAGCTCACTTTTGAAATTACTCTTGAAAATTTCGCACTTCTTCCCCATTCTTCGGGCGCAATCATAGAGAGAAAATCTGTGCCATCTTCTCGTTCATATAAGAAATAGGTGTGCCCCACCAAAGGCTCAAACTTCATTTCCGTTTGGTAAATACGCTCACTTATATCAACTCGATCTTTCAGTATATTTGCCTGACTAGCAAGGGTTTGCATTTGTTCGTAGAGTTGCTTTAGCTGCCTGTCAGTTTGCTGACGCATGGCAGTAAGGGCCTTGCTTTTTACTTTGCCCATGTCTTCGGGGCGAATAACTACACCACCAACCGTGTAAGCAAATGGTACTAAACCTGGGTTCTGAACCGTTTTAGTTGGGTCAATTTCCGAGGTAGATTTTACGGGCTGGTAGTCAACGCTAGTATTCATAGTCTTTACAACAATGCTGTTTTTAAAATGTTCTGATAAATCTGATTTTGGGCTATTTTTTTAGCTAAAGTGTCCGATGACTTTCTCAAATTCATCAAAAGCGGCCACAATATCGACCAAAATGATGCTTTTTTGCGTACTTCCAATCGTGAATTCTATCTGATTTTCTTCAAAAAAGACAATAAAAAAGCCTAAAATCATCTCAAAAGGCACATTTATAAGTTCCAAATTGTGTGTTTTAAAAAGTTGCTGGTAATGTAGGTCGATGAATATTCGAAATTCATTAAATCCCAAAGGTGCATTTTTCTTTATTTCAACGAATATATTTTCCATAATTTGGCAGTAATCTTACCGTGTTATTCGTATTGTGGATAAACTGTTTCAAATTTATAAAACTTAAGCTACAATTATTTCTATTTTTATACTCAAATAAATGAATTAAAGTTGATCCATCCCAAAAAAATAGTAAATCTACTTTTTTTCGTTGCTATTCAGTTTTGTGAGGCACAATATTTAATTTACCCGAGAGATTATTTTCAATTTCCAATTAAACCAGGTGTCAGAAACTTCCTATCGGGCAATATGGGTGAGTTGCGTACCAATCATTTTCATGGTGGGCTCGATATTAAAACTGACCAAAAAACAGGGCTGCCCGTTCATGCAGCTGCAGATGGGTATATTTCCAGAATTTCTGTACAACACAAAGGCTATGGCAATGCGCTGTATATCACGCATCCAAACGGACTGATAACCGTTTATGGGCATTTGGAATGGTTTAATGGTGCGATTGATACATTCATTACCAATTTTTTGTACCAAGAGCAATGCAACGAAACCGATTTGTTGGTCGAAAAGGGTAAGTTAGTGGTGCGCAAAGGGCAGATAGTTGCTTTTTCAGGCAATACTGGCTCGTCTGGAGGGCCGCATTTGCATTGGGAGATTAGAGATAATGAAGAAAGATTGCTAAATCCACTTTTTTTTGATTTTCCAGAAATTGTAGATAAGCAATTGCCAGTTGTAAACAAAATTGCCTTGCGTACTTTTGGAATAGACTCTAGAATTGAAGGCGAATTTGGAAGGGTAGAATACATACCAGTGCGGGAAATAAACAATTTTGTGCTGCGATTTCCCATCCACGCCTGGGGTACCATTGGCTTAGAATTGCGCACTTACGATAAAATGGATGGCACCTCAAACCTCTACGGGATCAGTATCATTGAAATGACGGTAGATAAAAAAAAGGTTTTTACCCATGATATTCAACGCATTGGATTTGATGAAAACCCATATATAAATGCCCATATCGACTATGAAATGGCACAACGATACCGAACATTTTTTCAAAGATGCTATGTATCTGACGGTAATGAATTGAAAACGTATGCAGTTGAGAAGGAAAGTGGAAAAATATTCATAAACGACACACTTGTGCACGATGTAAGTGTGAAAATAACAGATGCGTATCGAAATTTTACAACTTTGAATTTTAAGATAAAGGGAACAAGAAATCAATTGACCAAGCCTGTTTCCTCATTTTCAAAACCTAAAGGAAAAACCAAAAGGGTAATAAATTATTTAAGACATGCAGAATTTGAAAATATATTAAAAGTAGAGTGCCTTGGAAACAAAGAAAATGGAGCTGCTTTGTATTTTAAATCAAAAAAAGTAGACGTAGAGCCCGTTTATGCCAAAAGCAATGAGCAAGTTTATCTTTGGGATTTGCGGTCGGCACTACCAGATTCAATAATTGCAGGCAAGCAAAAACATATATTCAACTTTAAAGAAGTGGTTCCTTCGAGAAATGCGGTCAATTATTCTAGTCCCAACATTGATATTATTTTCCCAAAAAAGGCTGTTTTTGATACGCTTTTCTTGGATTTAAGCTTTTCAGATCGAATATTTACCATTCAGCGACCCACTATTCCACTTTTTGCGCCAGTGTCGATAGTGCTAAAACCAGATTTTGAAATTAAAAACAAAGCAAAGGCTGCGGTATACAATTTAGATGCAAAGCGGAGAGGAAAATTTTCTGGAGGCATTTGGACAAACAATACCATTAAATTTGGAACCAAAATATTTGGCGATTTTACCATAAAAGAAGACACAATTTCGCCTAAAATCACCTATTTTAGAACATTAGGCAATACACTCTACTTCAAAATGAGTGACAATCTTTCTGGAGTGCAACATTGGTATGGGTACTTAAATGGAGAATTTGTGGTGATGCAGTATGAGGCAAAATACAATGTGATATTCACAAAATGCAAAGACAATGCAAAACCATTAAAGGGCGATTTTGTGCTTGGTGCGGTCGATAATATGGGGAATATGACCGAAATAAAGTTTACGTTTTAATTTGATTCAGATTACCTTACAATATTTTTGTTTTGTAGCCTAAAGAATTTAGTAGTATTTGAATTTTCTCTCTCAAATCGCCTTGTATTACTATTTCTCTGTCTTTTACAGAGCCACCAACGCTGCATTTCGTTTTGATAACTTTAGATAGCAACTCAATATCACCCGTTTTACCCTCAAAACCAGAAATTAAAGTTACCTTTTTTCCTGCCCTTGCTTTTTTATCAAGTCCTATTTTTAAGTTTTGTTTTTGTGGTTCCAAGGTTTCAGATTCTTCATTTATCGGTACTTTGTATTCAAAATCTGGATCAGTAGAATACACCACACCTTGTCTGTTTTGATTTTTAGCCATTTTGAGAATAATAATAATGCAAAGACGTCCGTAATACTTTCGTAATGAACCGCAAAGTGCCATTTCTTTTCATCAAAAAAAATGTTTTCAAAAACTTGTAAGCAAATCTACCCATTTGCCTGCTTCACGGCCGCCAATTTGTAAAATATATGTGTTTTTTTACTCACATTTTATACCTTCGCATTTCGAAATCAACACAAAAAACATACAATGAGTAACGAAACCATCATTTTTTCGATGTCGGGTGTGGGTAAAGTAATTCCACCTAAAAAACAAATTCTAAAAGATATTTACCTTTCGTTTTTTTACGGAGCCAAAATCGGAATTTTGGGTTTGAATGGCTCTGGAAAGTCTACTTTAATGAAGATTATTGCGGGTGTAGACAAAGACTTTTTAGGTAATGTCGTTTTCTCCCCAGGTTATTCTGTTGGCTATTTAGAGCAAGAGCCAAACCTTGATCCTACGAAAACAGTTCGTGAAATTGTGCAGGAAGGCACGCAGGAAATAGTGGATCTATTGGCAGAGTTTGAGGAAATAAACTTGAAATTTGGCGAAGATATGACAGATGACCAAATGACAAAACTCATTGATCGTCAGGGTGTTGTACAGGAAAAATTGGACAATCTGAATGCTTGGGAATTAGATTCCAAACTAGAACGAGCTATGGATGCATTGCGTTGCCCTCCAGAAGATGCATTGATTAAAAACCTTTCTGGCGGTGAAAAACGCAGAGTGGCTCTGACAAGATT
>JBJXGB010000011.1:0-8956 GCA_046152935.1 Cytophagales bacterium | reverse complement strand
CCTGAACCCATTCCAATATAGTTCTTTTTGTCAATTGAAAAGTTGTAGGATTCATAACCTGCCGAAGAAATAAAAATTTCAATTTCTAAATCATCGGTCAAAGTCAACAATATGTCTGCGGTGTCTTCCCCACTGGTCTTAGCGTCCGCTAAGACCCGCAATTTGTCAAGCGTCCGCTTGTTTTTTCCCCACTGGTCTTAGCGTCCGCTAAGACCCGCAATTTATCAAGCGTCCGCTTGTTTTATGATAAGACAAATCATTATTAAGATATTCTTCCCCCCACTGGTCTTAGCGTCCGCTAAGACCCGCAATTTGTCAAGGGTCCGCTTGTTTTTTGATAAGACAAATCATTATTGAGATATTCTGCGCAATTTAAACACCAAATTTGAGCTACTTACCACTCCCCTTGTGTTTGTGGCCACGGGTTTTGGGCTTTTTATATTTTATTTGCATGGCTTCTACCCTCCTTATTTTATTATTTACTTTCTTGTTTTTGGCAGATTTTTCGTGAAATGAAGGGCCAGATTCTTCTTTATTAGCCTTTTGTTCAATAAATTTCACCACCTGTTTTGGCATTTCATCAAAGGTGAGCACATCTGAAATCGCAAGATCGATTGGCAAAGCGGTCTTTCTGATTTTTTTCTGCATCAATTCTTCAATTTGAGCTTTGAAAACCAATTCTCTTTTGGTAAATAATGTGATCGAAATGCCGTGTTTATCTGCCCTACCAGTTCTGCCAATGCGGTGAATATAATTTTCTGGTTCTTCAGGAATATCAAAATTGATTACATGGCTTACTTCTGCAATATCAATGCCCCGAGCTACAATATCTGTGGCAATCAAAATGCGACAACTGCCAGATTTAAAGGCATTTACAGCATTAAAACGGTAATTTTGCGATTTATTAGAATGAATGATTTCCAGTTGATTGGGCAGCTTTTCGCCCAATTTATCAAAAAGTTGGTCTGCCAATTGCTTGGTAGAAGCAAAAACCAATACTTTCTTCATTTCTTCATCCTTCAAAAGCAAATATTCGAGCAGATTTACTTTGGTGTTGAAATTGGGCAGCAAATACGCTTTTTGCTTGATTTTACTGAGTGGGGTGCCGGCTGGCGCAGCCTCAATTTGTACAGGTTCTTTGAAATAATGATCTATCAGTTGCGAAACCTCGGCTGTAAGTGTAGCAGAAAACAGTAGATTTTGGCGTTTGGCAGGCAATAAATCAAAAATATGTGTCAGTTGCGACCTAAAACCTAGGTTGAGCATTTCATCTACTTCATCAATCACCAATTTTTTGATTGATTTCATCTTTAAAATACCATTGGTAGCCAAATCGAGAAATCTGCCAGGCGTAGCCACCAAAATATCCATGCCTTTGTGCACTACTTCTATGTGAGTTTTTAAATTTACACCACCATATACCCCAGCCGAAACTACGTTCATGTATGGCGTTAGCTTTTCAATCTCAGCAACTATCTGCACTACCAATTCGCGGGTTGGCACAATGATAAGTACTTGAGGATGAACGTCTTTAGTGAAATTTAGCTGTCGTAAACATGGTAATAAATAGGCGAAAGTTTTGCCAGTACCCGTTTGAGCGATACCCAAAACGTCTTTCCCTGACATTACCACCGAAAAAACTTTGCTTTGAATCGATGTGGGCTGTGTAAAACCCAACTCGTTCAGCGCTTTTAATAAAGGAGGATTAAGATTGAGATCGCTGAAAAGCATGTAGTAGTTTTTCAACGAAGGTAAGCGTAAATTAGCAGTAAATAACGATTGATTCGATGGTAAGTCGATAAAAATATTTACTCCATAGAGGTTTTATCGCTTCCATTTTCAAATCCTTCACAATAAAAGGATTGTTCAAGTAGATAAATGCGATGTAATTAATGTCAAGTAATTTATTCCGCTTCGGTCAATTTACTTACATTTCTATAATCGAACGAATTGTAGATATGTCTCTTGGCAAATCGACCAATCGAATCTGAATTTACCATTTTCACATATGTCGCTTTGGGTACATCAAAATATTCGTAGATGCTACCATCAGCAAAAGTGATTTTGAGCGTTTGCGATTTGTATTCATAGTCTACTATGCCCGAAGTTGAAATTGTTTTAGTGTAGACTTCCAAGTTTTGGGCCTTGGTTTCGGGAGCAATACTCACCAAAAAATGGTACGCTTCAATAAAGGTTTTGCTTTTTTCTTCGGCAGCTAGTTTTTCAGTTTCATCTTGAAATTTATCTGGATGCCATTCTTTTACAAAATTCCTATAAATGGTTTTTAACTCTTTTAATTCTGTTGTTTTGGTTGCACCCAAAAGCTTTTGGTAATCTACAATTTTCTTCATTAACTAATCTATCTGTATTGGGATATGGTTTGGTATTCCAAAGGTATCTCATTTTTGAATATTCATTGTTATTTTGATTGATTTATTAGGGAATGTTAATATAAAAAGGGTAGAAATATTCCTTCCTGTAAATATTTTCATTGACTTATGATCGTAACTTTCTCAACTGTCGGATAAACGAGCAGCTTGCTAAAATCTTCTTTCCAAAAATCTAAATCTAGCAATTGGTTTTTACTATCAACCGTTAGGGTAATGATTACTGGCACATAGTCGGCATCTATATATCGCACCTGAATGAGATCCCGATCGTATTCGTCAGGGTTGCCGCCCAAGCTTATGCTACCCATTTTTCCACCTTCATATTCATCTACTTGGCTATTAAATGGATGGTTTTGTGCATCTAATCCGAGACTGGATAACAAAAAAGCAATTAGGTCTTGTTCATTTTGTCTTATTTCTCTCATAGTGGTATTAATTTAGGCAAACAAGGAAATCAAAATCTTTGTTTTAGCCAAAGAAATATTCCTTACTGCAATATCAAAAAAGCAAAACTGGCCAGTATCGCCCCAATAAATGGCCCGAAAATGGGAACCCACGCATATTGCCAGTCGCTTTTGCCTTTGTGTTTGATGGGCAAGATTGTGTGCATGATCCGTGGCATCAAATCGCGTGCAGGATTAGAAGCATAGCCCGTAGTGCCGCCCAATGCGATGCCTATTACCCATACCAAAAACGCTACTGGAATCGCCCCTACAGAACCTAACCCAATAAGCGAATTGGTAGCTATGATTTTGGCATCGGTAAAATAAAATATCACAAAGACTAGCACAAATGTGCCTGTCATTTCGCTGAATAAATTGGCAAACGGGCTTCTGATGGCTGGTGAGGAGCTGAAAACACCCAAAATAATATCAGGGTTTTCAGTTCGGTTGAAATGATTGAAATACAAAGCCCAAGTAAAAAAAGCACCTGTACCTGCCCCCAACAGTTGTGCCGAAACGTAGCCAGGTAGATCTACCCAATCGAATTTCCCTGCAATGGCTAGCGCCAAACTTACCGCGGGATTTAGGTGTGCACCGCTAAAAGGTGTTGCAAATGACACAGCCACAAAAACCGCCAGAGCCCAACCTGTGGTGATGGTAAACCAGCCGCCATCGAAGCCTTTGGTATCTTTCAATAATACATTGGCTACAGTGCTCGTGCCCAAGAAAACAAGCAAGGTAGTTCCTATTAATTCTGCTAAAAACGGTGACATTTTTTATTATTTGGCTGTTAAAAAATTATAAAAATGAAGGCAAATATATAATGTTTAAGATATTTTATGAAATAGAATACGTTAGGCTAATTCGATACTGAAAAGGTTTGGTTGCTTTATGAATCAAATAATCCTTTACTTTTTGTTCAGATTGCTTTTAGGGCAATATCTGACCAAGCATACCTTTGTGTGTACTTAAAAATAAATTATTTATTTTCAGAAAATAATTTTCGAGCCTGCTGCAAGTAGTATTTTACGATACTTTTTTAATTTCTTTTATCCCAACAATCGCAAAATTTTCTATGATAAATTTAACATCTAAACACAAACAAAAGCTAGGATTACCATTTAGCAACTAATTAGTAGCGCAAACATTCTCCAGATTACCTTTTAGCAACTAATTATTAGCACAAACATGCTCCAGATTAACTTTTAGCAACTAATTAGTAGCATTGCTATTTTACTTTGGGTTGAATAAATCGAAGTGAAGGAGAATATAAAGTAGATTAAATATTAAAGGATTAATAAGAAATTACTCTGCCCAAATCTGTGCTGTTTTTATGGCTTTCTGCCAGCTTTTGATTCCATTTACCAATGCTTCTGTTTTGACTATGGGTTCAAATACTTTTTCAATCTGCCAAAGTTTGTTTATTTCTTCTACATTTTGCCAATATCCTACTGCCAAACCAGCCAAATAAGCAGCACCTAAAGCTGTGGTTTCCAATACTTTAGGGCGAATTACTTTGCAATCGAGCAAATTGGCCTGAAATTGCATCATCATGTCATTTTGGGTGGCTCCGCCATCTACACGCAGTTCTTTGATTGTAAAACCTGCATCGGCTTGCATCGCATTTAGCACGTCCATCGTTTGAAATGCGATAGATTCTATGGCTGCCCGAGCAATATGTGCCGAAGTTGTGCCTCTTGTAATTCCCAAAATCGTGCCTCTAGCGTTGGGTTTCCAATACGGGGCTCCCAAGCCCGCAAATGCTGGCACGAAGTAAACACCCGCTGTGTCTGGCACACTGGCTGCAAGTTTTTCGATTTCGGAAGCAGATTTGATAATGCCCAATCCATCTCTAAGCCACTGTACCACAGCACCGCCTATAAAAATACTGCCTTCAAAGGCATACTGAATTTTGCCTTCTATTTTCCAAGCAACTGTGGTAAGCAAATTGTTTTTGGAGCTAATAAAGTTGTCGCCAATATTCATCAACATAAAACAGCCTGTACCGTACGTGTTTTTTACCATTGCCTTGTCGATGCACATTTGCCCAAAAAGAGCGGCATGTTGATCGCCCGCAATACCAGCAATCGGCACTTTTGATGCGAAAATGGTAGTGGCAGTTTCGCCATACACTTCGCTCGATTGTTTCACTTCTGGCAAAATATTATGGGGGATATTGAAGATTTTAAGCAATTCATCGTCCCAAGTCTGGGTTTGGATGTTAAAAAGCATGGTGCGGCTGGCATTGGTGACATCAGTAACATGCACTTTGCCGCGCGTAAATTTCCAAACCAGCCAGGTATCGACCGTGCCAAATGCCAGCTCGCCATTTTCTGCCTGTTTTCTTGCTCCAGCTACATTTTCAAGTAGCCAATTTATTTTTGAGGCAGAGAAATAGGCATCAATCACCAAACCAGTTTTGCCTCTAATCAAATCTTGTATGCCATCTTTTTTTAGTTGATCGCAAAATACTGCTGTACGCCTATCTTGCCACACAATGGCATTGTAAATGGGTTCGCCAGTATTTCTATTCCACACAATGGTGGTTTCCCTTTGATTGGTGATGCCAATAGCTTTTAGATTTGTACCGTTTATGCCTAATTTCACGGTTGCTTCGGCTGCAACGCTTGCCTGCGTGCTCCAGATTTCATTGGGGTCGTGTTCTACCCAGCCTGGCTGCGGAAATATTTGTTTAAATTCCTTTTGAGCCATTGATTTTACTTGCCCAAATTTATCAAAAACTATGGCTCTAGAACTGGTAGTGCCTTGGTCGAGCGCGAGTATGTAGTTTTGCATGTGTTTAAGACGAGAAATGTTACTGTTGATTTCCTAGTATTAGAGCAAATACCCTTGGGCCAAATCAGTAAACAGTGCTACCTGATTTTCCTCCCAAATTTGATCTTTATTCAATTCTTTTGCCATTAATTTGGCGACTAAAGGGGCAGAGGCAATGGCTTTGCGCGCATCAAGAAACAAAATCCTCACCCTTCTTGCCAATACATCTTCTACAGTTCTTGCCATTTCGTGTCGCACAGCCCAAATTACTTCAGCTTCAATATAAGGCAGCTCAGCATGAATTTTATTTCCAAAATTTTTATCTTCATTAAGCAAAGCTAACAAAGCTTTTTTGTCACTTCCGTACACATAAAAATGGTCAGATTTATCTACGTTTTCATCGCTTCCGTGAATCGACAACTGCTTGGTTTTGCAATCTAATTTTGCCAAATTTCCAATTTCGATGGCCATATTCACTGTATCTTCGGCCATTTTTCGATAGGTAGTCCATTTGCCTCCCGTGATGGTCACTAGGCCTGATTCTGAGACGATTAGCTTGTGCGTTCTTGATATTTCTTTTGTTTTCGCACTGCCATCTTGAGGCGCTGCCAAGGGCCTCAAACCCGCAAATACGCTCAACACATCTTTTCTTTTGGGCGCTTTGGTAAGGTATTTGCCAATGGTTGTCAATATAAATTCTATTTCTATTTCCAATGCCCTTGCTTCAATTTTATGGTCGTTGAGTGGGGTGTCGGTGGTGCCAACTACCAATTTATCGTGCCAAGAAACGGCAAAAAGCACCCTTCCGTCATCGGTTTTGGGAATCATCATGGCAGCATCTGATGGCAAAAATGATTTATCTAAGACTAAATGTACACCTTGGCTAGATCGAATCATTGGTTTTTTACCAGGTTGGTCTTTTTGCAGCAAATCGTCTGCAAATACGCCTGTGGCATTTATTACAACCTTGCTTCTAATTTGATATGGCAAGCCTGTTTCATTATCAACAGCAAACACGCCTGAAATTTTATGGTTTTCATTTTTAATAAATCCATTTACTTGTACATAATTTAATATAGTGGCACCTTGTTCGATGGCAGTTTGGGCTAGATTGATGGCCAAACGAGCATCGTCAAACTGACCATCGTGGTACTCGACCCCACCTCGCAATCCTTTTGCGATGATAGTTGGTAGCTTTTCTATTACTTCATCTTTTGAAATGACTTTGGACCGACCAAAACTCAATTTGCCTGCCAAAATATCATAAATAAACAAACCTAAACCATAAAAAATGCCTCCCCACCATTGGTAATTGGGAATGATAAACGATTGATTTTGAACCAGATGCGATGCGTTTTTCAACATCAATCCTCTTTCGTACAATGCTTCGATCACCAAACCCAAATCGCCTTGTGCCAGATACCGCACGCCACCGTGCACTAGCTTTGTGCTGCGACTAGATGTGCCCTTGGCAAAATCATATTGCTCCAACAAAAGTGTTTGATAGCCCCGCGAAGCCGCATCTAGGGCTGTGCCAAGACCAGTAGCTCCACCTCCTACCACAATCAAATCCCAAATTTTCTGATCGTTTTCAATGGCATTTATCGACTGCTCTCGAGAGGTTTTCATTTACAAATGGTTGGTTAGGTCTCAAATCAAGTTGAACGAATATTAATCAAAAATCGGCAAAAGAATGATAAAAAAATATGAAGCAAACAGAGTCGATTTGTATTTGAAGTAGTCAAATTTGTAATTTTGACACAATAAACAACTGCTTTTCCAAAACATGATGAAAATTGCCCAACTTTACATTTATCCTGTCAAATCCTGTAGAGGTATTTCCCTTTCAGCCACCGAATTAGATAACAAAGGCTTCAAATTCGACCGCAGATTTATGTTTGTAGATGAACATGGCGAAATGCTCACCCAACGGACGCACCATAGAATGGCACTTATAGATTGTGCAATTGCAGATGAACAATTACACATCAGCTCCGAAGGATTTGGAGAAATAAAAGTACCGCTAGAGCCTGCCAATGGCGCAAGCACCAAAGCCAAAGTATGGAGCGATGTTTGCAAAGCATTGAAGGTGAGCGCACTAGCAGATGACTGGATCAGTGATTTTTTGCAAACAAAAAGCAGTTTGGTATTTATGCCCACAACAACCAAGAGAGTAGTTGATATTAGGTACAACACCACAAAAGCCATCACATCATTCACAGATGGCTTCCCTATTCTGATCATTTCACAAGCCTCGCTCGATGATTTGAATGCTCGATTAGAAACTCCTTTGCCAATGACTAGATTTCGACCAAATTTGGTTGTTTCTGGTTTTGAACCCTATGAAGAAGATAAAATACAAAGGTTTGAGATCAATGGCATTCCATTTGAAGTAAAAAAACCATGTGCTAGATGTGTGATTACAACCATCGACCCATTTACAGCCGAAAAAGGCAAAGAGCCTTTGCAAACCTTGGCCAAATATAGGATGAAAAAACAGCGTATTTATTTCGGGCAAAATGTGATTCATCTGCAACACGAAGGCAAAATACAAGTTGGCGATTCAATCATCACAAATTAATAACAAAAAAGGCAGCCTTTTTAAGAGCTGCCTTTTTTGTTTGATGTTAAAATAGATTATTCAATGATGAACTTTCTAAATTGATTATCGTTCGTCTTCAAAAGATAGATGCCTTTTGAAAGATTTGCTACATTAATAGTAGAAGCTTTTACAAATGTCAATACTTCGATGCCAGTAGCATTGTAAACCTGTCCGCTAATGATGCTATCGAAATACAAAATTCCATTCGTGACTGGGTTTGGATACAATTTGAAAGAACTGTTTTCAAATTCAGATACAGAAGTGATATAGTCAATAATCCCACTCACAGTAAACACTGTAGCTGCAACACCAGTAGTAGAAATTGTGATTGTGCCATCATAAGTTCCAGCAACAGTTGTATTGAAGCTCACTAATACTTGCGTTGGTATTAAATTTCCATTAATTACTGCTGAAAGCAATGGATTTGCATTCGCACCACCTTCAAATGAGAAGCCTACTACACTTAAACTTGACGAGAAACTAACAGCACCATTCAAATTCTGACCAATGACAGTAATGTATTGGGCAGCCTCAGAGATTGGGCTATCATCTGCTTTAATAAGCCTGGTAAAATTGTACGAAGCACCAAGTACAGTAAGGGAAGGCATCAGTGGCGCTGCAATTACATTCACAATTGCGTTAGCCATTCCTGCGTTGAATCCTGTAGTAGAACTCACCATACCAGTAATGGTAACTGTGCCAGCGCTTACCGCACTCAACGTAGATTGACCTACTAATACAGCAGC